>JACPAV010000035.1 GCA_016180645.1 Nitrospirota bacterium
CCGCCACGCCGTTGAGGGCCGCGGCCACTTCGGGGGAGAGGGGGATCGCGATGTCGAGGGGCACCGAGGCATTAGCGGGCGCTTTCTTCACCGCGGGCATGTCGAAGTTGCGGTAGCAGGAACCAAAGGTGACCAGCACAGTCCCCAAACCGAATACTGAAACGGCGCGTTTGCACGATCCGAACATTGGATTACCTCCCCTTACTCGTCAGACAGGCCCCGGGCCTCGGTGATTGCATGGTGGTTTTCTATCAGGATTCAAATGTGCTGTCAAGTAGCTTTTCAAAATACTGTCGATAGAAATGTGATGTAGATCACAATCGTGAAATACTTGGGAGTACCGACAGTTAGCACGTACTTCGGTGGAGAACGCGAGCTGGTGATTACGATCGCCTCATGCAACTTGAATTTCTAGGTCACCAATAGCCGGTATTTAGAGCCTCTAACAGAATGCGTAGGGGAGGGCCTTCATGCGTAGGGGAGGGCCTCCATGCGTAGGGGAGGGTCTTCAGACCCTCCCGACAAGAGGGAGCACCTGTAGGTGCTCCCCTACGAGGAGGCAAGGACAAGAGGGAGCATCTGAAGGTGCTCCCCTACGAATCGGTATTCTGTTGGAGGTTCTTAAGGTGACATCGGCGGTCTTCAATCCCGGGGGGGGGGACTCGGCGTTGTGCCCGGCGACCTTGGCAGGGAGTCCAGCACTTCGCGGACTTTAGCGGTGAGACCCGCAGCGGTAAAGGGCTTCTGCAAGAACGGCGTTCCCGCGGCCAAGACGCCTTGCTGCACAATGGAGTCGTCTGTGTACCCGGACATGTACAGGATCCGCATGGCCGGTCGGTCCACGGCCAGCCGTCCTGCCAATTCACGCCCGTTCATTTGGGGCATCACCACATCCGTCAGGAGCAGGTGGATCTCGCCGGAGTGGTCCCCCGCCAGCGAGAGCGCCTCCGCGGGGCCGGAAGCCTCGATGATTCGGTAGCCGTGGCGTTCAAGAATTTCCTTGGCGAGGCCTCGGACGCGATGCTCATCTTCGACCAGAAGAATCGTTTCTTCCCCGGTCTGACGCCGTTCGCCTGCGCGCATCGGTGCGGACGCGGGTTGATCGGCTGAAACCTCCGGCCAAAACAACTTGAAGGTGGTCCCGCGCCCGGGCTCGCTGTATACGCCGATGTGGCCCCCATACTGATTGACGATTCCGTAGACGATGGAAAGCCCCAATCCCGTGCCTTTGCCACGCTCCTTCGTGGTGAAAAAGGGCTCGAAAAGGTGGGACTGCACCTCGCGGGTCATCCCGACGCCCGTATCACTGATGGCCAGCATCACGTATCGCCCGGCACGGACCCCCGCATGTTCCGCGGCGTAGGCTGAATCGAGCGTCATGTTTCGCGCTTCAATGGAAAGCTTTCCCCCCTGGGGCATCGCGTCGCGTGCGTTGACGACGAGGTTCATGACGACCTGCTCCACCTGTCCGGCGTCGGCCCGGATGTGCCCCGACCCGGCGCGCAGGGAGGAGTGGAGTTCAACGTCCTCGCCGATGATCCGCCGAAGCATGTTCTCCATGTTGGAGACGATGGCGCTGAGTTCGATCTCCCTGGGTTCCGCCACTTGGCGCCGGCTCAAAGCGAGGAGTTGGCGGGTGAGGGCGGTGGCCCTCTCGCCGTCCCCTTTGATCTCCTCCACGTATTTTCGCAGCGGATCGCTTTCCCCAAGGCGGTCGAGAAGGAGTTCGCTGTAACCGGTGACGGTCGTCATGAGATTGTTGAAGTCGTGCGCGATGCCGCCGGCGAGACGGCCGAGGGCCTCCATTTTCTGGGAGTGGCGGAGCTGCTCTTCGAGATGGTGGGCCTGCTGTTCGGCCCTCCGCCGTTCGGAGATGTCGATCGCCAGCCCGCCGATGAAGATCGGGACGCCGGACCGGTCGGCAATGGGGTACTTGGTGACCAGCCAGTGATGGGGACCATCGTCGTGCGGTACTTCCTCCACGACTTGAAGGGGCCGGTTGGTCTCCAGCACGCGGCGGTCGTTCCGCTTGAACTGCGCGGCGGCCTCCGGGGGCCAGAATTCGTCGTCGGTCTTGCCGGCGAGATCCCCGAGGGTGACGTGGAAGGTCTTTTCGAAATGCGGGTTCACGTACACGTATCGGCCTTGGGCATCCTTGGTGAAGGCCACGCCCGGCAGATTCTCCATGACCCGCGCGAGCCGTTCCTCACTCTCGCGCAGGGCCTCTTCGGCGCGCTTCCGCGCGGTGATATCCCGAAGGATGCCGAGGAACATTCTTTTCCCCTCCGCCCGCATCTCACTCACGGCGAGGTCGAGCGGGAAGATTTCGCCGCTCTTGCGCCGTCCGACCACTTCCCGCCCGATGCCGATGATCTTCGCGTGTCCCGTCTCGACGTAGCGGCGGACATAGTCGTCGTGCTCGGTGTGCATGGGCTCCGGCATGAGCATCTTCACGTTGCGGCCGACCATTTCGGGCGTGTCGTAACCGAACAGGGTTCGCGCGGCCGGGTTCACGGAATGAATCGTGCCGTGCTCATCGATGATGATGATGCCGTCGACCGCCGTGTCCACGATGGCCCGCGAATGGGCCTCGGAGCGCTCGATATCGCGCACCTCGCGATCGAGCCTCCGGATCGTGGGGAGAAAGACGAAGAGAGCGGTCAGAAGCAAAACGGCGAGCGTCGATCCGAGCACCCAGCCGTTGCGCCGTTTGAGCCCCGCCAGGTGGCCCTCGGCGTCTTTCTGCCGTTCGTGCGTGAAGTGTTCGAGTGCTTGAAGCAGCGTCTTTTCACTCGCGGTGGCCATCAGGCGGCGCAGCAGCGGTTGATGGGGCGTGAGTTTTTCCTCCGGGGTGTTGCTCCACGATCTTGCGTCGTCAAGGTAGCTATGCAACCGCCGGTCGAGATCCGCGGGGGGCTGAAAAAAGATGGCGCGGGCTTTCTCCGGCAGGGCGACGGGAAAAGCGGACTCGCCCCTATCATGCACGAGACCGGCATGGGAGGTCTCCATGTCCTTGACGGCATCGCGGAGGGCCCCGCGGAGGATGCTCTTTTCCTCCGGATCGGTTTCGAATCCAAGCTGCTGGGCGAGAAGTCCGACCCTCTCCACCAGCATGCGTTGGCGGCCGCAAGCATTGATGACCGCCGAATGCAGCTCGCCCGCCCGCGTGTAGTCCCGCATGATCACATAGTTGGAGCCCGCCAGAAGCGTGAGAACGGCCAGGGCGAGGAGGGATCGGAGCGTCAGTCCTCGTGTGGAAGGCCTCCGTGCCGCAGGCATCGGATTCACTGCTCCGAAAACCGGTAGCCCACGCCGCGCACGGTCTCGATCCGGTCGCCATATGTCCCCAACTTCTCCCGCAGACGGGTGATGTACATGTCCACCGTTCGGGTGAAGACGTCCGCATTGATCCCCCAGACCTTGTCGAGCAGTTCTTCTCTGGAGGTCACCTTCCCCCGGTGCTGAACGAGAAACGTCAGGAGACGGAATTCCGTTGCCGTGAGGGTGAGGGATGCGCCGTCGAGCGTCGCTCGGTGAGCGCCGACGTCGATGGCCAGCCCGTCGGCTTGCACCAAAGTGGCCGCCTCGTCCGGTGACGTCCGACGAAGAATGGCACGGACCCGCAGGATGATCTCCCGGGGGCTGAACGGCTTGGTCACGTAATCGTCCGCGCCGAGTTCGAAGGCGGCCACCTTGTCCGCTTCGTCCGCGCTCCCGGTGAGCATCAGGATGGGGATGCGCGAGGTCGCTTCCTCTTTCCGAAGTTGGCGGCAGACTTCCACTCCCGACAGGTCGCCGAGCTTGAGGTCGAGGATCATGAGATCCGGCGGGCGTTGGCGCGCCTGATCGAGGGCGGATCTCCCATCCACCGATTCCCGGACTTCAAAACCGGCCTGGGTAAGGGTTTCCCTGAGGAGCTGAACGATCCTTTTCTCATCGTCGACGACGAGTACCGTTTGTTTGGACTCGACAACCATAACTGGGAATTCCCCTCCTGCCTCCCTGTTCGGGAGAGAGGCATGTGGGGATTCGCAGCCCGGGTCAGGCCCCCCTTTTTACCATTTTTTTACATTCGATTGAAAATCCTGTGATGCGTCTCCCGGATAATCCCTGCGTGAAACAAGGTTGGTTCCACGGCACGGCGGTCACGAGGACCGACGAAGTCGCAAACGAAGGGAGATGGCCATGACGACGTGTGAAGCATGCCCCGCAACGAAGGACTGCTTTTTCTCAAGCGCCGATCCGAAGGTGCAATCGACTCTCGGTCGTCACCTGGTGCGAAACAAATACAAGAAGGGACAAGTTCTCATTTACGACGGGATGAAGCCGCATGGCGTCTTTGTCGTCTGCGAAGGGAAGACGAAAGCCTACAAGGCGGATGAATCGGGACACCAGCTTGTATTGCGGTTCGACGGTCCCGGTTCGCTGGTTGGGTCCAGAGCATTGGTCTCGGGTGTGCCCTACATGAAGACGATTGAAGTGGCGGACGACTCGCTCATCGGATTCCTGGACCGGGACATCTTTCTGACGCTGATCCGGATGGACCAGGAACTGGCCTTGCGTCTGATGCGGGGCCTGGCCCGACAGTTGGGCGATGCCGAAGACAAGGCGCTCAAGATGGCCTTCCACGGGGCGCACCGGCGAATCGCTGAGCTGCTCCAAGTGGGCAGGCCCGGTGTGGTGGAACGGCAAAACGGCTCGGGTCGAACTGTTTCGCTTCCCCGAAGACAGGACCTGGCCGAAATGGCCGGGCTCGCATTGGAAACGACGATCCGAACGCTCAAGCGGATGGAGGCCAATCAAGTCATTCGCATGAAGGGAAGACAGATCACGATATTGGATCCCCAGAAGCTGGAGGCGCTCGCGGCAGCCGCGTGATGGAAAGCACCTAGCGTTCAGCTCTCAGCCGTCAGCCTCGGATCAGGAGGGGGATACGAGCCACGAGCACCTCCCGACGGATCGACGATTCCGTCGCGTCGTCGACCGTTCCCTGTCCGGAAGCTGAAAGCTGACTGCTGAAGGCTGAACGCTTGGACGATATGAGGTCTCTCAACCGAATTCTACTCGCCACTGATTTCAGTGATGGCGCGGGCGGCGCTCTAAAACAGGCCATTGTTCTCGGCCGCGCGTTCGGGGCGGAGGTCCATCTCATGCACGCCCTCCACCACAGTGTTCCCGAACTGGAGCGTGCCGGTCAGAAGGCGGTGCTCCAGATGCTCTGGGGGATGCAAACGGAGATCGAAAAAGCGGGAGTGAAGGCGGCCAAGGAACCGCTCGTCATGTTCGGGCGCCCGTCCGATTGCATCCTGAATACCGCCGATGAACGGACGGCCGGCCTGATTCTGATCGGCGCGCGCCAGCGGAAAGAGTTGGGACGATTTCCCCTGGGAACGACCGCCGAGAAAGTCATCCGGAGATCGCTGAAGCCCGTCTGGGTGGTGCGACCGGATGGAAGAGAGCGTCCGGAGAAGATTCTGTGTGCCGTGGATTTTTCGGATCCCTCCAGGAATGCGTTGGTCCACGCGATCCAGCTCTGCCGCGTCATGGGTGCGAGTCTGATCCTGTTGAACGTTTTGAGCGCCGAAGCTCCGTATCCCCGGATACCGGATCTGGGTCTCGTTCCCCTCCCGCCGGGAGACACGGCGGACGACCGCGGAAAGCGGCTGGCGGAGTTTCTGTCACCCCTTGGGCCGGCGGGTCTACACGTGGAGTTGAAAGTGGTCTTGGGAACCCCCCACGAAGCCATCCTGCACGCCGCGGAGGAATCCAAATGCGACTTGCTGGTGTTGGGATGCGTGGGACGCTCCGGACTGAGCCGGATCTTGATGGGCAATACGGCGGAGAAGGTTGTTCGGGAAGTGCCGTGTTCGCTCCTGACCGTTCGCGAGGCGGATGGTGCGCCGATCGGCCTCGAGGGAGAGCTTGTGGATGCGGAGACGCATTTCCGGCGCGGGCGGGATCTGGCCGAGAAAGGTTTTTTCGAGGAGGCCCTTCGCCAGCTCGGCCTCTGCCTTGCCGTGGACCCCTATTTCTCCTCCGCGTACGACGTGCAGGCGGATGTCCACCAGAAGTTGGGCCACGGGCCTATCGCCCGTGTTCTTCGCGAGCAGGCCCGAATCAGCCGGGAGAACAGGGGAGCGAAAGTCTAGCCCCTCCCTTCCGCCACTCCCCCCGCATTCCGCGCCCCGTGTCGACTTGGGCCCGGGGTCATGGTATCGGGGGAATTCCGATGGACATGCATCCGGCCAGGACATGATCAGGCTGTGGAGTGGCGCGACTCGCGGCCCGGCGGGGTCCACCGTCTCCGGTGCCTCCCCGGCCCGAAGAGCTCTCCTCCGCGGAGGATTCGGCCTGATTCTTCTGGCCGGATGCGATCTCCTGGCTTGGCTTCTCCTCGCGGTGTCGGCGAGATTCGGCGTGGTCTATCGGCCCATCTCCGATTTCCGGCTTCTCGAAGAGGATCGACGGGCCGTCGTTCGGCTTCTCGCGGATGGGACCACCTATCTTGTCCACAGCCCGAGCCTGGGATGGAGCATCCGCCCGCAGGCCGCGACGCCGGACGGAATGTATCGGGCGAACTCGCAGGGGATACGGGCGGGCCGGGAGTACACGGCCCGCCCACCCCACGGCCTCACCCGAATCTCGGCCTACGGAGATTCGTTTGTCCACGGGGATGAAGTCGGCTTCGACGATACGTGGGAGGCCGAGTTGATGCGTCTCGATCCGCGCCTGGAGGCGTTGAACTTCGGCGTGATGGGATTCGGATCGGACCAGGCCTTCCTTCGGTATCGGGAAGAACGAACGAGGTTTCAATCGCAAGTGGTCCTGATCGGCTACATGTCCGAGAACATCCAGCGGACCGTAAACGTGTTCCGGGCGTTCTACACGCCGGGATACGGAATGCCTTTCACCAAGCCCCGATTTGTCCTTGACCCGTCCGGACTGAAGCTGCTCGAAAACCCATTGCCCACGCGGGCCGACTACCGGGCCATGCTGGAAAGCCCGGGCCCCACATTGCGGCGGCTTTCGAAGGATGACGGTTGGTTCAAGTGGATGCCCCATGAGGGGAAATGGGATGGGCTTGCGGTCGTTCGATTGGGCAAGACGGCTCTGTTCTGGTATCGGCGAGTTCTGGCGCCGGACGCGATTCTGACCCCGGAAGGCGTGTACCGTCGAGGATCGGATGCGTTTGAGTTGACCCGGGCCATTCTCTCCGCCTTCTACGCCGAGGTGGAGATCCACGGAGAGTTTCCCGTCATCGTCCTCTTCCCCAGTCCCGCGGATGTTCGTCGATATCGGAAAACCGGAAAAGCCCGCTACGCTCCCCTGGCGGACGATCTACAAAAGATGAAACGGCGAGTCATTGACACATTGCCGGCGTTGGCGGGCCTGACCCCGGATCCCCTGACCCCGGATCCAGGGGGAGGCGCGGTCAACGTGCACTATTCGGCCGCTCAGAACAAGGCGGTCGCCCGCAAGATCCTGGAGGAGATGTCTCACTCATGGCCGGACGCTCTGAAGCCCTGAAGCCGGCGCTTCTCTCCCTTCTCGTTCGGGGCGCTTACCTCGCCGTCGCCTGGGCTCTGAGTCCGGATTTCTCGGCCGTGGGCCGGTACGATGACTCCTCCAGCTATCTCGTGCTGGCCAACGCTTTCCAGACGGGTGAGTGGGCCGATCTGACCCTCCAGGCTCGCAAGTTCTGGCCCGGCTACCCGATGGCGGTGGCCATGTTTTCCGGCCTGCTGCACCTGTCGACGCCGACGGCTGCGATCGGGGTCTCGATCCTCGCTGCATCCGGCTCCACGTACCTGGTGGCGAGGCTGCACGGGGCCCGCGTGGCGGTTCTTTTCGCGTGCCTGCCGCCGGACTGGGTTTTTTACGGGAGTCTCATTTTCAGCGAAGCGCTGGCCACCCTGCTGATTTGGCTGTCCATCTTCCTTCTGTCAAGAACCCGGCGATACGACCTCGGGATCGGCGTGGCGTCTTTGGCCGCCCTCGCCCGGCCGCAGGGTGTATTCCTGCTTGCGGCGCTGGGGATTCAGGGCATCAGGGAGCGCCGGACGCGATCGGTCGTGATGGGAGGAGTCTTCGCCGCTGCCGTCGCGGCCTCGTGGTTCCTCTACCTCTACCTCAAGACCGGGGAACCGTTCTCGTCGCTGACCGGCTACGGCGCCGTTGGCCAGTGGCGGGGATTTCCCATGACGATCCCGTTCGCGTCGGTGGCGCATGAATTGTTCGCGAACCGAGTCGCCTGGGTGCGAAAGGTCTACCTGGTTGGGCTTTGGGCGGTCACGCTCTGGGCCGCAGTCGTCGGAGTTCGGCGTATGAGGTCGGCCACCGAGCCTGTGGTTCAGGTGGAGTCGATCTTTCTCCTGGTCTTTGCCGCGTACTTTGCGTGTGAGAACAGTGCGTGGGGGTTTACCGCCTTTTCCCGGTTCGTCATACCGGTGTCCCCCGTCGTTCTAGCCGCCTTCGGGGAACGACTTCCACCGGGGAAATGGGCCTATGGGGTGGCGTGCTCCATCTCATTCGCGCTTGCGGTGGCGATATTCCTGAGGAGCCCCGCCGGCCCGCTCTGAGTTTTCAGAAGGAGGAATTTCCGTGAAGGGGGTGTCCCGTTCTGCTAGGATGGGCGCCAATGGTCAGCCGACCACGAGCCGGGGGAGTTCTTGCCAGCCGTGCGCTCATCGCCGCATTTTGGGTTCCGGCCCTTCTCATCGTCTTCACGAATCCCTCATGGTCGCAGACCGAAGAATACCAACGGCGTGTTCCCGGCCCCATACAACGCCCGGCTGAAGATACGAAAGCGCTCATCCAGCTCATGAATCCCTACGATCCGTTGAAGCGGATCCAGGCTGCCGAGAGACTCGGCCGGACCGGGAACCCCATCTACGCCGAACCGCTGGGATGGGCGATGGTCGATCGAAATCTGGCGGTGCGAAAGTCGGCCGCCCGCGCGCTCGGCCATTTGCCGGAAGGAGACGCCCTCCCGGTGCTGGTCCGCGCCCTCTCGAAGGAGAAGGATGACGGCGTGCTGGAATCGGTGTTGGACGCAATGGCCGGGTTCCAGGGTTCCATGGTCGATTGGCAGCTCAAGCATTTCATCTCAAGCGCACTGGCCTCGGAACGGGTGCGCCTCAAGGCATTGGACATTTTCGGCACGCGCGCGCCACCCGATGGTCGGGTTTTTCTTGACCTGAATCGCGGCTCGTTCCCGCCTGCGATGAGGACCAAGGCGGAGGAAATCATGGCCGAGAGCTACGGGGTCAAACCTCAGGTGCAGGTCTTTCCTCCGGTCTTCGTCGGTCCCCAAAAGCCCGAACCGGCCCCCGTGCCGGCGCCGACGCCGGTCCCCGCGGTCGAGGAGCCTCCCCCCGATCCCCGCGCGCGCGGTCGATGGCTTCTGGTAACCAGTTCCGGACTCTATGGTGCATCGTTCCTGGATCTCATGCGACGGGCGTCCGATTCCCAGGTTTCACCGAGCTGGACGATGCCCATCGGCCTGACCGTGGGCGGCGGCACGGCCTACCTCATGACCCATTTCTCGCACGGTGTGAGCCCCGGCCCCGCCCTTTGGTGGACCTCCTCGGGCATCTGGGGCGTGGCGGCGTCTCACTGGACCGCCAACGGGATGGGTGAGGGTCACGGTTCCACGAGGCGGCTTTACAACCTGGCGGGCGAGGGGATCGGCCTGGGCGCCGGGGGGATCTCGGCCTTCGCTCTGGATTGGACGATCAGTGACACCACGTACGTCAACACAGGAGGTGTGGGTGGTGCCCTTTGGGGTTGGGGGCTCGAGCTGATGAGCGGGCCGGAACGCGATCCGGCCAAGGCGGGCTGGCTCACCCTGGCGGGGGCCACGGGCGGATTGACCCTCGCGGCGCTCTCGACAGAACGGGTGACCCTCCGGAATTCCAACCTTTCGATGCTGTTCCTGGCCTCCGGCTACGGCGCGTGGGCGGGCGCATGGGCGCCGGGGCTGGGACGACGGTCCATTCCCGGCCACAAGGCGTGGGGGGGGAGCTTGACGGGACTGACCACTGGATACGCCGCCGGCGTGTTTCTCTCGCAGCGAGTGACCGAGCCGCCCGAATTCGCGTGGCGCGTGGTGGGCGCGGGCGCGATGGGGAATCTTCTTGGCGCGGGCCTCGGTTTCATGTTCTTCGACACGTTCGACCAACCTTCGATCGCACTAATGGAGGGGTTGGGTATCGGCGGTCTCGCGACGGGCGTGTACTACGATCACCTTTTCCCAGCCTCGCGGGAGCAGCCGGGCTTCAAGTCATTCGTCTTTCTTTCAGGGGCCTACTACGGTGCTCTGGTTCCGCGCGCGCTCAACCGGACTCCGCATGGGCGGCGGAGGACGGGACGGATCATGGCAGGATTTCCGATGCTGACCGCGGCCACGTTGGCATTTGGCAATGGCCTTGAAATCCCTCCGCGCGGAACCGCGGGGCTCTACTGGGGCGAGATTCTAGGGAGTGTGTCGGGCGCGGGCTGGGCCCTGACCTCCCGCTCCGACCAAGCTCTGCTTTCGGCCCTCGCGATGGGCGGGGGCGTTCTCGGCGCGGCTGGGGGATACGGTATGAGCCAGAGTCTGTCGTGGGCCCCGATGACGGAGCGTGAACATTCATTCGTCATGCTCCTGACGGCCTCGGGCGCATGGTACGGGGCGTGGGCGCCGGTGATGCTGCCGGGCCGTGTGGATCTGGACCGTGTGGGTGGCGGCGCGCTCGCGCTCTCCCCTCTGGCTCTCGGTACATCGCTTGTGCTGGCCGATCAGATCGAGCTGCGGCCTCGCATCAATCACGGGCTTTTCTTCGGGGAGGCCGTCGGATTTCTGGCGGGAGCCGGGGCCGGGTGGTCGCTGCTGGCCGATAGGCGGACGACCACGGCCATGATGCTCGCCGGAGGCGCAGGCGGGATGTTCGGCGGCTACGTGTTCGTGCGGAACATGGCGGCGGCGTCTCCGGTCCGCGCGTGGCGGGAAAGCATCCTCGTGGCTCACGGCACGCTGGCGGGCGCGTGGTACGGCGGGTGGACGGCGAGGTCGTTCCGATTGTCCGGCCGCCGCATTTCGGCCCGACGGGTTTCGGGCGGCGCACTCCTGGGGGGAACCGTCGGCCTCACGGGTACGATGTGGATCACCAATCACTACGACGTGCAGAATCGAGTCCTGCCGGGGCTGTTCTATGGTCAGGTGATGGGCGGTACGTTCGGGCAAGGCGTCGGGTTCCTCATGACGCGATCGACGGGGCGCAATCCATCGGACGAAACGCTGGGGAAGATCGACCGCGAAGTGGATCGTTCCTACTACATCATGGCGGCTTCGAGCGCCGCGGGGATGACCGGAGGGTATTTCTTCGCGACCCGGATGGCCGATCCCTCCTCTTGGAGAGGGAAGGAGACGTCGTGGTTCTTTCTCCACTCGTCGTTTGCGGCATGGTACGGGGCATGGCTTCCCACCATGGGCCGTTCGCGCGTGGCGGACGTGGAGCAGCGCCACGTCTTCGGGGGTGTGATGACGGCCGTGCCGACCGCGATGGCCGCCTCGATCTGGAGTGCAAACCATATGGATCTGTCGCCGAGGACCGTGCCGTCGCTCCTGCTGGGAGGAATCTTGGGCACTTCAACCGGCATCGGAGTCGCGGAAACCACGCTGGGTTCGGGCCGGTTCAGACGAGCGTCCATGCTGACGGGTGGCGCGGCAGGTGAACTCTTCGGCTACGCCTACGGCCGCGCGTTGAGAGCGGGATCGCCGAACACGACGCCAATGGCGGCGGCCGTCACGAGTCTGGGCACGTTCTCCGGCCTTTGGTACGGCGCGTGGCTGCCGACGCTCGTTGCGCGGGATCTTTCGGATGTGTCCGATCGGCGCATCGCGGGCGGGGTGATGGTGGGCGGGCCGGCAGCCTTCGCGGTTTCGTTGTGGACAGCCAATCAAGTCGGCATCAGCCCGCGGTCGGCCACGGGATTTTTTCTCGGCGAGGGGTTGGGCACGTCGTTTGGCGCGGGCCTCGGGTTGCTGATCCATTCGGACGATCGCTGGAGAAGCACATTCATGCTCTCTTCGGGGGCACTGGGCGCATGGAGCGGCTTGGAAATGGCGCGCCGGATGATCGGGCCGTCCGCTTTCCGGGATGACGAGGGGGCGGTGGCCGTGGCGCTCTCGACGGCGTCGTTCACGTGGTATGGAACGTGGCTGCCGACGCTTGCCGTGCGCGATTTGAAGAAGGGTTCGCCTTCGGGGGTCATCGGCGGGGCCATGATGGCGGCGCCGGTCGGATTCGCGGCGTCCACATGGATCGTGAATCACCACGTCGTTCGGGAGCGGGACCTGAAAGGAATCTTCGGCGGCGAGGTGATGGGATTCTCCGTCGGCGCCGGGATCGGGATGGCCGGTTTGAGCTCGCGTAGATGGACCACCTCGCTCATGCTCGGGACCGGTGCGGTGGGCGCCCTCGCGGGCTACCGGGTCGCTCAACGTCTGCCCGGTCAGGCGCTGGAGGACTATCCGCCGCTTCTGGCATTCACCGCTCTCACCGGGCTGTGGTACGGAGGGTGGTCGCCCACGTTCACGGCGCGGAGGTGGTCCGACATCGAGTCCAGGCGCGTGACCGGCGGCCTCATGATCGGCGGTCCGTTGGGCCTGGCGACGGGTCTCATTCTCCGCCATCGCCAAGTGGAGCCGTTGGCCTACACGGGATTCTTCATGGGGGAAAGTCTCGGTTCCATGGGGGGGGCGGGGGCCGCGATGACGCTGGATTCGTCCCACAGGAAGACCACGGCCGCGATGCTCGCCTCGGGCGTCGCCCTGGGGGCCGCGGGGTCGAGGGTGCTGCCGCGGATGAAACTCTCCGATCCGCAGCAGAAGGCGTTGGGGATGGGCGCGTTCTTCGGCGTGAGCTACGGAGCGCTCCTGCCGTATGTGGTGGAAGGCCGCAGGCGCGAAGTTGAAGGCAAACAGATTGCCGGCGGCGTGATGTTCGGTCTGCCGGCGGGTCTGGTGACCACGACGGCCGCTTTCGCTTTCTGGGACCCCGCAGGGGGTTCGGTGGGCCTCACCTGGTTGTCCGGCATCATCGGCTCGGCTGCCGGGCTGGGCCTCGGTCTGACGATCGAAGATTGGAACTCGCGGGCCGTCATCGGTTCGATGTATTCCACCGGCCTCAGCGGACTGGCGTTGGGCGCGCGCGCGCCGCAAATCAAGTACACCTCGGGAGCGCTTCTCTTCTCCACCTTCGGCACCGTCTACGGGTTCAGCCAGGGGTTGGCGCTGAGTATTTTCGGCGATTTTTCCGAGCGGCAGGCGATCGGGGCGATGATGTTGGGTTCGTCTCTCGGCCTCGGCACGTCGTTGATCATCACCTACGATCTTCAAGTGGGGACGGGCGGGGCGGCCGTGGCGTACACGGGCGGGATCTGGGGCGGATTCGTTGGGGCGATGCTCGCGCAGGTGGCGGCGGGCGGCAAAGAGGAGACGACGACGGCCGCCGTCATCGTGAGCAATGCAGGGCAACTGGCGACCACGTTTTCCCTCTTGTATCTCCGTATTCCGCCGAGACGCATGGGTTGGATCAACTTGTTTGGTCTGACCGGCTTGGGGATCGGGAGCGCCATCGGACTTCCGCTCAGCGAGGGAGGCGATGTGTTCTTCATCACCGCGCCGGCGGGGAGTTTGATCGGGCTGACGACGGGGGCGATCGTCACATCCTACTGGGACTGGGAAGAGGAGCGGAAAGATTCGGGGCAGACGCCTTCAATCGGTGGCGCGTCGCCGCTCCGCGAGACATCGCCCGGACACGGTTGGCGTTCGCTCGTTCCGCGCGTGGATGCCGTGGCGCCGCAATTCGGACTCCTTCCCGATCCGAGCGGCCGGGACCCCGAAGGGCGATATACGGTTGGCGTCATGATCTGGTATCACTAGATCGCATATGGAATTCCGTATCCAACTTCCTGCGATGCTGGCCGGACTCCTGACGCTGATCGCCTCCGCCCTCCCGGCCCAAGCCGAAGGACCCCGAATCACCATCGAGTTCCGGGACAATCGCGGGGATTTTGCTTACGACGTGTACAAGGACGGAGAGTGGCAGGAGATGGACTACTACGGGCGGCAGCTTGAGAGGCTCGTCAAAGAGGACGAACAAGCGAGGAGGTTCGCGAGGGACCTGGCGGACGATCGGGAGGAGGGGAGGCAGGGCAGGATCTTTGGGCATGTACTCCTGTGGGGCTCGGTGCTGGGGACGATTGTGGCGGCGAGCTCCGAATCGACGGGCGGCACATTGCTGGGCGTGGCTGGGATGGTCGGCGGGATCGTAGTTGCATCCAACGGAAAATCGAAAGGCCGGAAGGCCTACCGGTACCTTTTCCGGGCCGTGAACACGTACAATGAATCCATGGCCGTTCGGGGTGCTGTGCCTTCGGGTCCGGCCGTTGGCCAGCCCGGTACTCCGGATTGCTCTTGCGGCGAAGGAACTTTTCCACCCGGCGGCGCAGGGAATCCATAGCGATTCAATTCGCCGTCCCCGAAGCGAAGCGGAGAGGGGCGGGCCGTGAAGGGAGGTATTACGCTCTATTTGAAAACCCCATCGTTGCCGGGAGGGATGTCTTGGTAGTCGCACCCTTTACGGGTGCATCCTCAGACGCAGGCTGAAGCCTGCGTCTACCGGGTCCGACGCGTTTTCAACAGAGCCTAAGCCGGAATCCGCCAGACGGTGGCCTGGAGGACGACGGTCATCACGAGGGAAACGACGTACGCCATGTACAGGTTGGCCACCACATTTTGCGTCACGGCCCGTCGCACGCCATCAGGACCCGGCGACGCGGAGAGGGCCTTGAAGCACGAGACGATGATTTCGAGAAAACACATCAGCGTTCCAAACAGGATGGAGAAGATAATATCCTGGCTGGAAATCACGTTCAGAATCCACTGATTGACGACCCACGTTCCGAGGCCCGCGGCGAGGGTGGCGAGAACGGCCGCGAGGTAGCCCGCCGCCATCGTGACGGCGGTGAAGAGTGGACCGAGGAGAACGGCGGCCAACACGCGGGGCGCGGCGAGTTCGTGCAGCGGGTCCACCCCCATCACCGTGAGGGCGTCCACTTCCTCGTTGATTTTCTGCGTGGCGATCTCCGCGGTATTGAGCGTGGTCCATGTTGCGTTGAAGAGCAGGCCCACCATGAACGGTCCCTGAAATCTGAAAACGAGGATCGCGATCAGCAGGCCGAAATACGGCTGGGCGCCGAGTCGCGCGAAGAAGGTGTAGCCACCCAGGACGAGCACGAACGTGACGATGAACGTGAGGAGAATGAGGATGGGGAGGACCCGGACGAGCATCCGGGTAATGGCGCGGGCGGTCGGGCGGATCAGATCCGCCGGATGGTGCACGGCGGCGGCGCAGGCATCGGCGGCAAAGAAGACCCCCGCGCCGATATTCTCGATTGAGGCCCTAACCATAAACGAAGAGATCGAACAGGAACAGAATGATCAGGCCGATGAGGTAACTGTAGTTGATGCTCTTGTTGGACGCCTCGCCGACGCCCTCCGCGCCGGGCTTGCTCGTGAAGCCGCAGTAGACCGTGGCCACCCCGAGAGCAAAGCCGATGATCATGGCCTTGATGCCCACGAGGTAGAAATCGCCGGGCTTGATCATGAGCGTCAGGCCGTCCATAAAATCTCCCGCCGTGGTCAGTCCCTTCACGGTGACGGTGAGAAACAGTCCGAGTCCGATCACGATGGCCACGCCGATGTACGTGTAGAGGACGCTCATGACGAAGAAGGCGACGAAGCACGGCACGCCCAGATACTTCACGGGGTGGATGCCCATGACTTCGAGGGCATCGACCTCCTCGCTCGCGCGCATCGTGCCGATCTGGGCGGCAATGGCGCATCCGGCGCGTCCCGCAAGAATGCTGCCCGTGAGCACGATGGATCCGTCCCCCATCAGAATGGAGAGCGTCAATCCGCCCACGTATTTCGCGATGCCGAGGGCCTGCGCTCCGGCGATGCCGATGATGATCATCGAGACACCGAACCCGCTGGCCATGAGGATCAAGGGCCACAGCCCCATCACCCCGATGTAGTGCATCTGCCGGATGGTTTCTCGGACGTAGAACGGCGGCGTGAAAACGTGCTTGAGAAGCGTTCCGGAGTAAAGGGCGATCCGCCCGATCTCCTCTGGGAAGTGGACAAGGGATCGAGGGGTCGAGCGAAGGGCAGAGAAATCTGACGGCTCTGCGATACTCTTTCCGTTCACCTGATTACTTGATCACATGGCCACATGACCCCATCCTACAGGAGCCACGACTTGCTCAACTTCGTCAGCACTTTCTCGAGTTGATCCAGAAGCGCTTTGACGCGCTTTTCCGTTTCCGGATCGTTCACCTTGGTGAGAATCTGGTTGAGCTTGGTCGTGATGTCCTTGCCGTTGCGGATGATGGTCTGAAGGTTCTCCTTCTCGGAGTCGGTGAGCCGTCGGATCTCCGCGGCGGTGTGCGAGACGTCGTCGAGCGCGGGCTTGGCCTTGTCGGTCAGCTCCTGAAGGTTCCTGACCGTCGTACTGATCTCTCTTTCATGCGTTTGAAAAAACGTTTTCACATTGCGAATGAGGACGGCCGAGTCCTGAATGGCGGTGGCCACGTTCGCTTGGGATCCGCCCTTCTCCGCGCCGCCGGAAATGACCTCGTTGATCTTGGAGAGGCTTTTCGCAAAATCATTCATCGCCGGTGAGAACTTGGCGAACATCTGTCCGGCCTGGTTGAGGAGCTCGGAGACATCGGTGCTCGGGAGGACGTTGGATATCTCACCGCCGTCCTCAATGAGCGGCGCCTCCGGGCTGCCGGGTGTCAGCTCCACGACCTTTTCGCCGAGGAGGCTCTTGGGACGGATCGTGGCGGTGGCATCGGCGTGCAATTGGACATCCTGGTTGATCGACATGGCCATCCTCGCGCCGCCCTCGATGTAGCGGATGCTCTCGACGCGACCGATGGGCACGCCGGCGATCTGCACGCTCCCGAGAGCTACGACGCCCTGCGCGTGGGGAAACGTGGCGCTGACGGTGTAGCGGCTGCCGAACTTGAACGTGCCGAACTTGATGCCGATGAAGATGATCACCACGATGGAGGCCAGGACGAACAGACCCACCTTGAGTTCCGCGGAGAACTTTTTCACAGGTAAACCCTCACCCCCACCCTAACCCTCCCCCGTCGCCCCCTCCGCGTTGCTCCGGGGACGGCGAGATGAAAGGCCATTCGGAGATAGCGCCGAGGGGGAGGGGGTAGGCGCAGGCTTTATGCCTGCGTCTGAAGACGCACCCATAAAGGGTGCGGCTACCATCCTTTCCCCCCTTGTCCGCCGCGGCGGACTTGCGGGGGTAGGGGAGTATGGGGGGTGCCGAACGGATACATTCACAGCACCTTGATCGGGCCGTCGGAGCGGCCTTCGAAGAATTGGGAAAGGATGTCGTTCGCCCTCTCCGCTTCGCTAGGAGGGCGACGAGTGGATCCCTCATCCTGAAACCGCGTCGACGCCTTGCGAATCTCGTCCTTCGGCCCGTAGGCCACCAGTTTCGACTGGTAGAGCATTCCGATCGTGTGGGCGATCTTGAACGTGCTCTTGATGTCGTGGCTGATCACGATGTAGGTGATGCCGAGCCGCGCCTGAGTGTCCAGGATCAGGCGGTCGATGGCGTCGCTGGTCACGGGATCGAGGCCGGAGGTCGGCTCGTCGAACACCACCACCTCCGGATCCATCACGATCGCGCGGGCGAGGGCCACGCGCTTGCGCATGCCGCCGGAGAGTTCCGATGGATTGTAGTGCTCCGTTCCGGGCATTCCGACCAGGCGAAGTTTCTCAGCAACAATGTCACGGATTTCAGTGTCCTTGAGCTGGGTGTGTTTTACGAGGGGGAAGGCGACGTTCTCGCCGACGCTCATCGAACCGAACAGCGCCCCGCCTTGAAACAACATGCCGAATTTCTTGCGCAGGCGGTTGAGGGCGCGATCGTCGAGGGAGTTGACCTCGACGTCACCCACGAACACGCTTCCGCGGTCCGGCTTCATCAGTCCCACAATGTGCTTCACCAATACGCTTTTCCCCACGCCGCTCTGACCGATCACGACGGTGGTTTTTCCTCCCGGGATGTCGAGCGTAACGTCGCTGAGCACGGTTTTGCCCTTGAGTATCTTGGTCACGTTTCGAATGCGGATGGCGTGGGGATCGTGGCGGAGTGACAGTCGGTCAATCTTCTCCAGCAGGTCGCGGTGATTCGAATTCCGGAACAATCGCACCGCGGAATGCTACACGATCACCCCTCGACGGGCAATGAAAAGCGCCCTTCGAGGAGGGTCCTGAGAGGATACGGAGGGGAAGGGGGGAGGCCGTGGGCGGACACGTGTATCCCGCCGCGCTTCCAGGCGCGTTTCCGTCCCGGCTTGCCGCGGTGGGTCCGGCGGAGGAAATCGCGAAGCTGCCGCGCCTCGGCGATGTTCTGGAGTCCCGCCGGGTCCGCCTTCCACTGGGGAGCGGATTCTCCATCTCGAAGAAACTGCCGGGCGTTGCCGAGGGCCAGCTTCAGGAAGGCGTCGATTTCGGCATGGGAGAGATAAACGTTCTGCTTCAGCCGGCGATTGCGGAACTGGTCCAGAAACATCACGCCCGAGAAAAGGAGGCGATTGGTCTGGAAGTTGAGGAGGGTGGGCGTGAGTTGCGCCTGGAGAAGATCGTTGTTGCGCCGGGCGGCTTCGCGGAAGATCTGACGAAACGACACGTGAAGCTCCTGGAGAACGTGGCGTTCCACGCAGAATTCCCAATAGGTGTGTTTGAACGCGCGCTTGTAGAAGAAATTGATGAGCTGGAAGGGAACGAAAATGTTGTGCGATACAATGTCGGCCGCGAGGTGCGTAAAGTAACCGTAGGTGAACGCGCGGTGGTGATCGTTTTGGGAACGGTCCAGAAGCTCCCGGGCTACGCTCCAGTTGTGGCAGTGATACCGGTATTCAGCGAGGTTCTTTCCAAAAAGAATATCCGCCCCGATGCACCCATACAGGTAGTCGGACCGGTACGCGGAGATGAGGGAGGCCGTCTCCGAGGCGATCTGGGGGAGCGAAGACAGGACGTGCTGGCCGATCCAGAGATGGGTGGAGGGGCCCCAGGCCAGGCACTCGGGAGGGAAAAGTAGGCTGATTCCCAGAATACAGAGAACAACAATCATGGAGTATTACTACCGCAGTTGGTCGGTTCCGGGTAGTCGCAGCCCCTTGCCCAAGACGGCATGGGGCCATGATAGGTTGTGGCCCAGGATGGGCCACATGGAACATGGCCTTCAGGCTGCGCACCGAACGCGGGCTGAAGCCCGCGGCTACAAGGACAGAACAGGATGTTGCGGCGCTCAGCCTTACGACGCCGGGAGATTGACGAGCCGCCGCGCCATCACGATGCGCTGGACCTGGCCGGTCCCTTCAAAGATGTCGAACACCTTCATGTCGCGGAACAGCTTCTCGACGAAATAATCGTTCCGAACGCCCGCGTCGCCCAGTACTTCCATCGCCTCGCGGGTGACCTCCAGCGCGGCCGGGGGGCAGTAGGCCTTCGCCATGGACGCTTCGAGCGTGTTCGGCTTGCCGTGGTCCATGAGCCACACGGCCTTCCAGCAAAGAAGACGCCCGGTATCGAGCTTGCGGCGCATGTGGTTGAGCTTCTCCTTCAGCTTTTGGTAGCGGGGAATGGGGCGGTTGACCATGTAGTTCTCTTTCACGAAATCGCGGACGTACTCGTACGCTGCGCGCCCGATGCCGATGGCCATGGCGGCGACAGCGGGACGCGTCATGTCGAACGTGCCCATCGCGCCCTTGAAGCCTTCTTTCGCCTGGTAGTGCTCTTCGCCGCCGAGCAGATTCTCTTCCGGAACCTTGCACTCTTCATAGATGAGGGAAGCCGTTTCAGATCCGCGCAGCCCCATCTTCTGTTCGATGCGGCCCACGCGATATCCCGGCGTGCCCTTTTCGACGACGAACGTGCGATGGCCCTTTCGTCCGAGGCTCTTGTCGATCGTGGCGAACGTTACCGCCCAATCGGCCCTCGCGGCGTTGGTGATAAACATCTTCTCGCCGTTCAGGATGTAGAACTTGCCTTCCTTGCGGCAGGTCATCTTGATGCTGGAGACGTCCGACCCTGCGCTCGGTTCGGTGAGCGCAAAGCAGCCCCAGCGGGGCATGGTCTTGTCCTCGAAAATTCCGAAAAATCTCTTCTTCTGGTCCTCCGTGCCCATGATCTGAATCGGGGGGCTTCCCAAGCCGGGTCCGGGCAGCGACATCGCCACGCCTTGGTCCCAGTAAGCGATTTCCTCCGCCGCCATGATGCCGATGCGGCCCATCTTTTTCGGGCCGCCGCCGTTCTTCTTCTTGCCGCCCTGCTCTTCGAGCGCCCGCATGCCGAACGACACGCCGAAGCTCATGAACTCCTTGAAGAAAGGATGATCGACCGGCAGGGCTTCGTGTTTCCTGTCGCATTCGATCCCGAGGGGACGGAATTTCTCCTTCCCCATCCACTTCAGCATGTTGAGAATGTTCTCGGCGCCGGGGTCCAGGCTTAGGTCGATCATCTCAAACCTCTCTTACTCGGCGAGCACGAGTTCGCAGGCGTCGAGATCCGCCTGGTCGACTCCGCCCCAGATCGTGGTGAGCACCTGCGCCTCACGCATCCATTTTTCGACGGGATGGTCCTTGATGTAGCCGTGCCCGCCCAGAATCTGAAGACCCCAATCGGTGACGAAGCGCGATTGCTGCGCCGCTTCCTGATAGGCGGCGGCGGCGTGCCAGCCGACCTGGCTGCCGAGGTTGAGCTGGTGGATGGCGCGCCATACGGCAAGCCTCGCGGCATCCACGGCCATCGCCATTTCGGCGATGTAGAACGCAATGGCTTGATGGTGCGCGATCGGTTTCCCGAAGGCCGAGCGTTCCTGCGCGTATTTCATGGCGTACTCGAAGGAGGCTCGCGCCACGCCGACGAGAAGCGAGGCCGTGTAGATCCGGATCCGTGCCACGATTTTCTCATAGGCCGCCGCATCCTTCACCGCATGAAGCACTTTGGCTTTGGAAAACTGAACTTCCGACGGTCCGGAGGCCTGGAGGGCGCACCCAACGAGCGGCTTGAACTTGAGGCCCTGGCCCTCGATGATGAGCGCCTGCTTGTCTTTCAGCACCACTGCCACGTCCGCGCCGGAACCGGTGACAAATGAAGCCGTGCCCTCGACCGAACCGTTGACTTGAAGTCGGGCGTCCGTGTCGACCACGAGCACGCCCTTGGGCGCTTCGCCCGAACCGGAGAGCTTGCCGAGAAGCGACTTCTGGAGATCTTTCGGCGCGCCTTCGGTGATCGCGTAGTAAGCGGGCCAACAGCCTTCGATGGCGAGCGCGGCGCCCGCGTCCCCCCAGCCGAGTTCCTCCATCACGAGGCTCTTGGCGAATGGGGTGAGCCCCGCGCCGCCGAGATCGGTCGGCAATTCCAGGAGGCCGAATCCGAGCTTCTTGTATTCCTCGGCGATATCGGATTGCACGCGGCCGGAGTCTTCGTGCTTCTCCCCTGCGGGGCGGAGTTTGTCGGACGCGAAACTCCTGGCGCTCTCGCGGATCATTTCTTCTTCTTCGGTGAGGGTAAAGTCGATCATGCCGGAAATCCTGACAGAGCATGACGCGCCTTGTCAAGGGGTTTTGACATGGTGCGTCAAATTAGGAAATTCCTTGACCGCCGCGGGCACAGAAAGCTACAATAGGACGTGGATATAGTGAACAAACCCAAGACCGTCGGCGAACTCCGGGCCTCCGGCACCCGCCTCCTTACCGTCAAGCAGGAACTTCGCAAGAACCTCCTCCATCGATTGAAGAACAAGGAGGAGTTGTTCCCCAAGATCGTCGGATACGAGGAGACCGTTACCCCCGCCATCGAGAATGCAATTCTGGCCGGGCACGACGTGATTTTCCTGGGCGAGCGCGGACAGGCGAAGAGCCGGATCATCCGGCATGTCGTCGAATTGCTGGACGAAGCGATCCCGGCCATTGAAGGCTGCGAAATCCACGACCATCCGTTCGCCCCGATCTGCTACGGGTGCCGTGAGCGGGCAGCGAAGGAAGGTGACGCGCTTCCCATCCGCTGGGTCGGACGCGAGGAACGGTTCGGCGAAAAGCTTTCAACGCCGGACGTAACGGTGGCCGATCTCATCGGCGAAATCGATCCGATCAAAGTGGCCGAGGGCCGGTATCTGGCCGACGAACGCGCGATCCACTACGGCCTCATTCCCCGGAGCAACCGCGGGATTTTCGCCATCAACGAACTGCCGGACCTCTCGGAACGGGTGCAGGTGGGCCTCTTCAATCTTCTGGAAGAGCGCGACGTGCAGATCAAGGGATTCAGAGTGCGACTGCCGCTCGACGTTTTCATCATGGCGAGCGCCAACCCGGAGGACTACACGAGCCGAGGCCGGATTATCACGCCGCTGAAGGACCGGTTCCAGGCGCAGATCCGCACGCACTACCCGAAAACGCGCGACATCGAGATCAAGATCATGGAGCAGGAATCGAGCTGTCCGGCGGGGAACGGCGTCTACAAGATCGAGGTGCCCGCCTTCATGAAGGAGATCGTGTGCGAAGTGACCTTTCAGGGGCGGAAGAGCGCGGAGATCAACCAGCGGTCCGGCGTAAGCGTGCGACTGTCCATTACGAACATGGAAACCCTCGTCGCGAATGCCGAGAAGCGGGCGATTCGGAACGGCGAAGATGTGGTGGTTCCCCGAATCACCGATCTGGACGCCGTGCGGAAATCCACCGAGGGCAAGGTGGAGATGGAATACTCCGGAGACGAGAAGGTGGAGGGCGAAGTGGTGGACAAGCTCCTCCGCCGCGCGATCAAAGAAGTGTTCCACAAGTATTTCCGGGTGGAGGAACTCCAGTCTGTGGTGGACGCCTTCGCCTCCGGCCAAATGCTCTATGTGTCGGACCGCCTGCCTTCCGCCGACTACATCAAGGGCGTGTCCGGGATTCCCGACCTGATGCGCTGCCTCTCCCCGCTGGATCTCAAGGAATCGCCCCCGTGGATCGCCAGTGGAACCGAGTTTCTCCTCGAGGGGCTCTACCTGAATCAAAAGCTCTTCAAACAGTCCGTCGACCATACCTTCCAATACAAGGGCATCAAGTAGCGGCCGGATCCCGCCGCCGCCGGGAATGCCTGTATAATGACCCGCGGGTGAACAACCGTGGCCACGTACGCCTATCTTAAACGCACCGCGACCGACACGGGTCCCGATTTCAGCGCGGACGACGTGTTCGGCGAGCTGGCGGAGCACCTGCTGGACTACGGCGATCTCAATTGGGCGCTCGACAAGCTGCTGCGCGAAGGGGTCACCTCGCCCGAAACGGGGAAGCGCGTCAAGGGCCTCAACCAGATTCTCAAGGACATCGAAAACAAGCTCCGGGAGTATTTCCGGAATTACGACGTCGATCCCGCGCGGGAGGAACTGGACGAAATGCTCAACGAAATGGTCCGCAAGGCCCTCGATGACCTGGATCGACGGCAGCGGCAATCCCCGGGGGGGGGGGAGGGTTCGAAGGAGCGCCGGGAGATCGAAGATCGATGGAAACAACTCGCGCAGTCGCCGGCCCAGTTCATCAAGGAGATGGGGTCCGATTCGGATCTCACCCAGGGATCACCCGAGGACGCCGGATGGCTCCAAGATCGTCAGGAACAGATCCGCAATTTCGAGGAATTCTACGACGACTACAGCTACCGGTTCCGGGGCCGGCAGCCCCTTTCGTTGCAGGAAGCGATGGACCTCGTCGATGAAATCCGGAAGCTCGAAGAGATGGAGCGGAATCTGCGCAAAGGAAGCCTCGATCGCGTCGATCAACAGGCGGTGGACCACGTGGCCGGCGAAGACACCATGAAGGGGTTGTCGTCCTTGAAGGAAATCCGGAAGATGCTCACCGAGAGCGGTCACCTCGTGGAGGAGGGGTACTACCTCCGACTCACTCCGATGGCCATCCGCAAGATCGCCCAGAAGGCCCTTCGCGACATCTTCTACGGACTGAAGCTCTCCCAGCTCGGGCGGCACCCGGTGCGCGGATTCGGCCAGGGACTCGAACTCCAGGAGGACCTCAAAGACTACCAGTATGGCGATGCGTTTCACGTGAACCTCACGGAGACGCTCAAGCGGAGCCTCGTCTCGGGCGAGTTGAAGCGGGGCCGCATCGGACCGAAGGATTACGTGGTCCACAAGATGGAAAAGCTGAACAAGTTTTCCACGGCGCTCCTCATCGATATGAGCTGGTCCATGGCTTGGGGCGGAAAGTTCACGGCGGCGAAGAAGGTGGCCCTCGCGCTGGAGCACCTCATCCGGACGCAATTTCCCACGGATCGGCTTCATCTGGTTGGGTTTTTCACCTACGCGATCCAGATCAAGTCGAAGGAGCTTCCATTCGCGAATCTGAATCACATCGAGCCGTTCACGAATATGCAGGACGCGCTTCGTCTGGCCTCGAGACTCCTGGAAAAGGACGGGAACGCCAACAAACAGATCATCATGGTGACGGATGGTCAACCCACCGCCTACGTGCGGGAGGACGGCATGCACATCGAGTGGCCGTATCTCGGGCTGTCCCCGAACGCGTTTTTTTACACGCTCGAAGAAGTGAAGAAGATGACCAAAAAGAACATCGTGCTGAACGTATTCATGATCGACGAGAATCCGGCGTTGCGATCGTTTGTAGAGGAGATGGTGAAGATCAATCACGGTCGCGGGCTGTTCACGCGTCCCGATCAGCTCGGGCGCTACATCATCGTCGACTATATCAAACAGCGATCGAGGTTCGTGAATTGAAACGAGTCACGAGCCACGAGCAACGAGCCCCGCGATAGGTGATCCCCCTCCGCGACGCCAATCCCACGCGAACGTTCCCCATCGTAACGGTGGGCCTGATCGCCCTGAATGTCCTCGTATTTCTTTATCAGGCGATGGGCACGGCCAATCCCCAAGCGTTCGTCATGACGTACGGAGCCATCCCGCGGGTTGTTTTGGGCGCGGGGGCCGCCGCCTACTCCGGAGGTCCGTGGCCGCCGCTCACGATCCTCACATCGATGTTCCTGCACGGCGGGTTCTTCCACTTGGGTGGAAACATGCTCTACCTGTGGATTTTCGGCGACAACCTGGAGGACCGGATGGGGAAGGTCCGGTACGTCGTCTTCTATCTGATCTGCGGCGCGGCGGCGGCGGGGACGCACATTCTCACGGCTCCATCTTCCCCGGTACCGATGGTGGGGGCGAGCGGCGCGATTTCGGGCGTGCTGGGCGGGTACGTCCTTCTTTTCCCGCGCGCGAAGGTGATGACGCTGTTCTTCTGGGGCTGGTTCACGCGGATCGTACCGCTCCCCGCCGTGTGGGTCCTGGGCATCTGGTTTCTCATGCAGGTGTTAAACGGCCTGCCGTCCCTCGCCTTCGCGAACATGGGCGGCGTGGCATGGTTCGCCCACGTCGGCGGCTTCATCGCCGGCTTCCTCCTCGTCCGCCTCTTCGCCCGGTAGCGGAGCCGGAGCTCTTACCGCAGGTCGTGAAAGTGGTTCTGGGGCACGGGCCGGCCATGGGCCGGCAAGGACTCAATGTGCAGCCGGATCGCCTCCCGGATGTTGCGCTTGGCTTCCTCAATCGTCTTTCCGTTGCTGAAGCAGCCGGGAAGCGCGGGGGAAGGGGCAGAGTATCCCTCGTCCTCGGCCTCTTTCTCGATAACGATTTCGAACGAGAAGTACCTCATGGGCGGCATTATGCCAGACGGGGGACCCGCAGGCACGAGGCATCGCTTTGCTCAGCCGTGACAATTGCTGGCACTCGCTTTCTCCACTTCCATGCTCGTGCGATTGTTACCGCCGCGTCGAACAAGGTCGTATGAGCGCCGAAGCTGTGGTTTCCCAAACGGCGATGCTACAATGTGTCCGATGAGAGCAACTCGGCAGGCACAATTCCAACGCAAATACAGGGTGATCTACATGCCTGTCAGAGGTGGCGGGTACAGTGCATTCTTCCCTGCTTTCCCGGAGATCACGCGGTTTGGTATCCAAGTCTGCGTGCCTGCAAGAAGGCAGCTCGGGAGGCCATCGCTCTCCATTTGGAAGGCCTGGTGCTGCTGGGGGAAAAAGCCTCTCCTGATCCCCGGCTGATCCAAGAGCCTCTGACAGAATGCCGATTCGTAGGGGAGCATCTTCAGATGCTCCCTCTTGTCGGGAGGGTCTGAAGACCCTCCGCTACGCATTCTGTTAGACGCACTAAATAGCCCCGGCGCGGGATTTGATCGGGACGCGGGTTTCAGTTGACAGGAACGTTTCGCGGGCGTACATGGTAGGTCCGTGACGCGCCCCGCAGGTAACACGGAAAGTTCAGCGGGGCAGGAGTCGCTCGTTTCCATTCCAAACATTCCCGGTTTTCAACGGTTCCAGTGTGCAAGGCATGAATAGGGGCGGCGTGGACGTCGTCGGGGTGATTCCCGCGCGGTATTCATCCAAGCGGCTCCCCGGCAAACCCCTCCGGAAAATTCTGGGACGCCCCCTCATTGAATTCGTTTACCGGAACGCCAAGGGGGTCGCGCGTTTCAAACAGCTCATCATCGCCACGGACAACGACGAAATCGCCAAAGTGGCCAAGGCGTTCGGCGCCGATGTGATGATGACCTCCCCCGATCATCAGAGCGGAACGGACCGCGTGGCCGAGGTCGCCCAGAAGGTGAAGGCCGATCTTTACGTCAACATTCAAGGGGATGAGCCGCTGCTCACCGCCGAATCCATCGACACGGTGATCGACGCCCTGCTCGATGAAGCTCTCGCGCCCATGGCCACGATCAAGGTCTCGATGAACGGCCTGCAAAAGGCCCAGAACCCGAACGTCGTGAAAGTCGTGGTGGACGAACACGACTACGCGCTGTATTTTTCACGATCGACGATCCCTTTTCAGGGAAAGGTTTTCAAACATATCGGACTGTACGGCTACCATCGGGAGTTTCTGCTGAACTTCACGTCGTGGGCGCCGACGCCGCTCGAACAGGCGGAACGGCTTGAGCAGCTCCGCGCCCTCGAAAAAGGGCACCGGATCAAGGTCCCCACGGTGAAGCAGGACTCGGTGAGCGTCGATACGTTCGAAGACCTGATTTTCGTCGAAAAAATCGTCCGCGATTTGACTTGAGCGCCCGGCTCGCACGGAGTAGAATGATGCACTTGACGGCCAAGCCACACGGAGGTGTGCATGCCTAAACCACCGAAGTATATCTTCGTCACCGGGGGAGTCATCTCGTCGCTCGGCAAAGGTCTCGCTGCCGCGTCCATTGGCGCGATTCTCGAGGCCCGCGGCCTCAAGGTGACCTTCCAGAAACTCGATCCCTACCTCAACGTCGATCCCGGCACGATGAGTCCGTTCCAGCACGGCGAAGTGTACGTCACCCACGATGGCGCGGAGACGGACCTCGACCTCGGCCACTACGAGCGGTTCACCGAAACGCTGATGGGTCGAAAGAACAACTATACGAGCGGGCAGATCTATCAATCGATCATCGCGAAGGAGCGCCGGGGAGACTATTTGGGGAAGACCGTCCAGGTGATCCCGCACGTGACGGATGAAATCAAGAGCGTCGTCCGTGACGTCATCGAAGATTCCGACGTGGCCATCATCGAAATCGGCGGAACGGTGGGGGACATCGAGAGCCTCCCCTTCCTCGAAGCCATCCGCCAGATGCGGTTCGATCTGGGGAAGGAGAATACCCTCTATATCCACGTGACGCTCGTGCCGTACATTCCCTCGGCGCAGGAACTCAAGACGAAGCCGACCCAGCACAGCGTGGGCAAGCTCCGGGAGATCGGCATCCAGCCGGACATTTTGCTCTGCCGCGGCGAGGAGCCCCTGTCGAAAAGCGTGAAGGACAAGATCGCTCTCTTCTGCAACCTGTCGCCGGAGAGCGTGATCAGCGCGCCGGACGTGAAGAGCATCTACGAAGTGCCGCTGAACTTCCATGGCGAGGGGTTGGATGAAAAGATCGTGGAGCTTCTGAACATCTGGACCCGATCGCCCCGACTGGACAAGTGGATCGAAATCGCCGACGTCCTCAAGAGCCCGCTCAACACCGTCACCATCGCCATCGTGGGCAAGTACGTAAAGTTGATCGACGCCTACAAAAGCCTCAATGAATCCCTGGTTCACGCGGGAATCGGCAACAAGGCGCGCGTGAATCTGAAGTTCGTGGAGTCGGAGGAAATCGAGAAGAACGGCGTGGGGAACATGTTCGACGACGTCCAGGGGATTCTGGTGCCCGGAGGATTCGGCGATCGGGGGATCGAAGGCAAGATCGAGGCGGTACGTCACGCCCGTGAAAATCTCGTCCCGTATTTCGGGATTTGCCTGGGAATGCAACTGGCCGTGATCGAGTTCTCCAGGAACGCTCTCGGTTGGAAGGGCGCGCACTCCACGGAGTTCAACGCGCAGACCCCGTACCCGGTTGTGGATTTCATGCCGGAGCAGCAGGGCGTGGAGCAGAAAGGCGGCACGATGCGTCTCGGCGCCTATCCGTGCGTGCTGCGCGAGTCGTCCAAAGCCGCCGAAGCGTATGGGGCGAGGAAGATCACCGAGCGGCACCGTCACCGCTACGAAATCAACAACAAGTTTCTCGCCAAAATGGAAGGCGCGGGATTTCACGCCAGCGGCGTGTTCCCGAATCGCGACCTCGTGGAGATCATGGAGCTCCGGGACCACCCCTGGTTTGTCGGGTGCCAGTTTCATCCGGAATTCCAATCGCGGCCCTTCGCGCCCCACCCTCTGTTCTCACGATTTGTGAAGTCCGCGGTGGAGTTCGCTCAGAAGAAAGAGGCCACCCGTACTCTTCGCCTCATCGAAGCCCGCACCCGCGCCTGAATTGCTCGCCTTCCTGGCTCGCGTACATCCGGACATCTGCGGACATCTGGCAGACATCTGGGGACAGTATACTAATTTCGGAAAAGTTGATCCTGAAGAATTAGTATACTGTCCCCAGAGTTTCCCCGCACGATGAGGGGCTTGTTCACGAAGTCGTAGAAGGATTGCATAGCCGCTGCGGCTGTGAAAGTCTGTATCCGGTGTGGAGCATTACTATGCCCCCCTTCCATGAGTCGCTTTTACCATGAATGCCGTTGGGCTGCGACGGCGGGTTCCACTGGAGTTTACCGATTCTCCCTCGTGCCCAACGGGGCGTGAGCATTCGGTCTGCGACCGTCTCATTGAGGCTAAACCTCGACAGCGGCTATCGAGGTCTAGCCTCCGGACCGGAGTGGTTGGGTTTTCAAATTCTGGAGACGCCTTTGCATTCGGGATAGGCCGAACAGCCCCAGAATTGACCGCCTTGGTTCTTCCCGGTCTTGGCGGTGCGCAGAACCGTCGGTTTTCCGCATTGGGGGCAGGGCGGGATGTGATCGGTCGGATCAGACCGATCGGACGGATCACCTTTCTTCCTTTCGCGTTCCGCGAGGCGGGCTGCGGCAAGCAGTTCGCTGTAACCGCCTCCCTCGACAAACCGCTTTTCAAGCGCGGCGATCTCCCGGTCAAGCAGAAAGTTGGCCTGGTGAATCAGGCAGATGACCGCATTTGCGCGCACGGCAGGGTCATCATGCTCCAACCAACGCCCGTAGAGAGACCGGCGCTCTGGGTCGGTCAGATCTGTCAGATCGGACTGATCTGACCGACCACGTTTGAAAGTCTGCGGTACTTGGCGAACGGCGAGGGCCTCGGGGCCATCCGGCGTCCACTGCTGCAATCGGCGGTGACGCAGGAAGTCTTCGTAATCCAGAAGCAGTTCCTCCAGACTGGCGCGCGCAACGTTGAGCAGGCGCAATTCTGTTTGCGAGGAGGTGGCGGCGGCGCGGCTTCCCTCGGCGATGTTCTGGCGTCCGGAGCGGGCGGCCTGGACCATCTGATCCACCGTGCGGGAACGGTGGTCAAGGACTTTCTCGCAAAACCAGTAGGTCGCGTCGTAAATGAGGGTGGCCGTTTGGAAACTGCACGTCGAGCGATATCCGCCGCTGGGTCTCAGTTTTCCCATGATTCCCCCGTTCTCAAGGTTCTGTCTACCACGGATCGGATCCCCTTGGAAATTGTAGCGCGGGATTTGCTTGTAGAGGCGCGTTCGCCGTGCGCATAATGCCCCCTCATGGTTTCACCCACGCGGGCACGGCTCGGGCACAAGGCCTTCGAGTTCTTCAAGGAACTGGTCTACGAGGAGACCGGCATCTCGCTGGGGCCGGAGAAACGATACCTGCTGGAAGCGCGACTCCAGAAGCGCCTGAGCGAATTCGAGTTTGATCAGTTCGATTCGTACATCCAGTGGCTGAAGTCCCGCGAGCATTCGCGGGATGAAATCGACCTCCTGATTGAAACCGTCACGGTGGGGGAAACAAGTTTCTTCCGGCACGCCGCGCATTTTCGCATCCTCAAGGAGATCGTGTTTCCAGCGTTGGCCGCGGGGCTGCCTCGAAAGGACAACACGCTCAGGCTGTGGAGCGCCGGGTGCAGCACGGGAGAGGAGGCCTACAGTCTGGCGATGGCGTTCTTCGAAACGGGTCTGCCCTCACGCGGCTGGAGAATCAAAGTGTTCGCAACGGACATTTCTCGCAATTCCATTCGTCACGCCCAAGGGGGAGTGTACAAACTGTCCTCCTTCAAGAACACGCCCGACGTGTACACCCAAAAGTACTTCAGCCGAAAGGATGACCAGTTCATTCTTCGGCCGGACATCCGGACGGCGGTGACCTTCAGCCGGATGAATCTCCTCGAAGTCCGGAAGGTACGGCTCCTCCCCTCGATGGACGTTGTGTTCTGCCGCAACGTTCTCATGTATTTCGACGCGAAGTCCCGGAAGTCTGGAATGGACCTCATCATGGACCGTCTCCGGCCCGGCGGCTACCTCTTCCTCGGCCACCAGGAGACGCTTCATTCCAAACATCCGCAGATCCGTTCGGAGGATATCGGCAGCGTCTTGGTCTATCGGAGGCTTGTGGACGGCCATGACTGAACGAATCACGACCACCCTGCGTTCCCTTCTCGTGTTCGCCTTCATCTACATCATCACGATCTACTTCTCATCACTCTACGTAATCTTGTCTCTGTTCGACCGGCGGGGCCGCATCGTCGATTGGGTGCACCGAAGCTGGTCCCGCCTGGCCCTGGGCGCTTCGAGAGTGCGAGTGCGGATGGACGGGCACGAACAATTGCGCGCGGGCCGGAGCTACATCATCATCGCCAATCATCAGGGATTCTTCGACATCTGGTCGCTGCTGTCGGAGTTTCCGCTCCCCGTACGCATGGTGTTCAAGAAGGAATTGCTCCTCATCCCCATCTTCGGCACGGCCCTCAAACGCGGCGGTCACATTTGCGTCGATCGCTCGAATCGATCCCAGGCCGTGGAACAGCTCAAACGGGGGAGGGACAAGGTGATGAGTGTCGGGGCTTCGCTTCTGTTCTTTGCGGAAGGGACTCGAAGCAAAGACGGCTTGATCGGTCCCTTCAAAAAGGGCGGGATCATCACGGCGATGGATATGGGACTGCCGATCCTTCCGATTGCGATCCGGGGGAGCTACGAGATTCTCCAGAAGAAGAGCATGGTCATCCGGCCCGGAGTGGTTCGCATCCGAGTGCTCCCGGAAATCCCCATCGAAGGATGGACGCATGATCGGAAGGACGAATTGACCGCCTTGGTGCGCGAGCGTATCGTCACCGCATTCGAGAAACTGTGAAATGAAGATGGGCAACGGGGCACTAATCGACGAAATGGCCGAATGGGTGGCCGGAGTTCGGTATGCCGACATTCCGCCGCGCGTGTGCGAGCGGATCAAAGTGCAATCGATCGGCATGTTGGGGGCGGCGTTTGGAGGTCTGAAATCCGAAGGCGGCCGCGCGGCGCTCAGCGCGGTGAGAAAGCGGACCGCGGAGGGGGCGGCGCAAGCTCCCGATGGAGATTCCGATCGCCGTCCCCGGAGCCGAGCGGAGGGGGCGGCGACGATCTTTCCGACGGGGGAGAAGGGTCCACCGCACGAAGCCTTGTTCGCCAATACTGCGTTATCGATGACGTTCGACTACGATGACTACCTGTATATGGGTCACACGGGGCATTCGGCCATCTTCTCGCCGTGGGCCGTGTGCGAAGGTCTGGGCCGGAGCGGCGAAGATTTTCTCCTCGCGGCGGCGGTGGCAAACGAGGTCGAAGGGCGAATTGGAGCAACGGTCCTACTCGGGCCTCACAATGGGCAGCTTTGGTCGTTCATCCACGCCGTCGGCACCGCCTGCGCCGCGGCGAAGCTGATGGGTTTGAACGCGGCGCAGATTCGGAATGCCATCGGGATCAGCCTCTATCTGCCTCCCTTCACGATGATGCCGGGCTTCATGGGACCGTCGAGCAAGGTCACCACGGCCGCTTTCCCATCGGTGAACGGCCTGCGGGCGGCGGAACTGGCTGCCGAAGGGTTGACCGGAGCGGGACGGCTGCTGGAAGATCGGCAGGGTTTCCTGCGGCACTTCTCGTTTATTCCCCTGCCGCGGATGCTCAGCGGGTGGGGTAAGACGTGGGTGACCGATTCTCTGAGCTTCAAGGCGTATCCGGGATGCGCCTACGTGAGCTCCATCGCGGAAGCCCTTCGGGCCTCACTCCGGGAGCTCGGGATGGAAAGCGGCCTCAAGGATCCGGCCGAGATGGATTCGCTGCGGATTCGCGTCACATTGCTGACGCTCGGGATGGACGGGCTTTCCGCGCCGTACCTGGAAACGCCGCCGTCTTCGATCCACGTCAACTTCTCGGCCGCCTTGAGTGCCGCCGTCACGCTCCTGAACGGCGATCTGCGGCCGGACCATCTTTCGGAAAAGAAATTGAAGTCCGATTGGCCGGTCCTGTCGTCCTTTGTCGAGAAGACGCGTGTGGAGCATGATTGGGAAATGACGGTGGAACTGGTCCGTGGGATCGCGCAGGGCGTCAACCTCGCGCCACTCTTTACGCGCATCCCTGTGAGGGAATGGATTTCCCTCCGTAAGAAGGCGCGGGAACAGCATCACGTTTCGCTCCGCGGCGTCCGTCCGAAACACATCTGGCGGATCATCAAGACGGCGCGAGGCCGGCATGAGGGCTCGTTCCGCCGCCCCCGAAGCGAAGCGGAGGGGACGGCGCGAGGCAACGGGGTTGGCGGCCGATTCGATCTGGCGAATGCGAAATTCGAGGACCTCCGGATGAACTTTGCGAGTGAGGTGGAAATCCGGCTCAAGGGCGGCCGAAGCGCGCGGGCGAGGGTGGACCTTCCCCCGGGATCGTCGGGACGTCCGTGGCAGGAGAGCGTGGACTTGATGGCCGCCAAGCTGGACCGTGAAGCGGCGGGTTGTCTCTCGGCGGAAAAAATCGCCGCGATCCGCGAAGCGGTCATGGGCATCGAGAAGTGCCGCGATCTCCGCGCTCTTTCGCCCCTCTTCAAGGGGAATTGAAATCTTGAGCAAGCTGGTCTGGGCGGCCGTGGTGGCCTTCATGGCCGTGTTCTACGTCTACTCGTACCAATCGGTCGCGAGGGAAACGACGTTGGTGAAACCGCAGGTGAGCCGCCATTTCGAGTCCCACCTCATCGAACGCGCACGTTTCTATCGCAAGCAGAGCTTGACGATCGCCTGGATGCGCGAGGCGGTGGAGATGGTTCTTTTGATGCTCCTCATTTGGCCGAGGGTGAATGGGTGGCTCTCGGGGGAAATCGGCAGACTGGGTGGGGGACGGCCGTGGACCGAGAGCCTTATGGGCATCGTGTTTCTCTTTGTGCTGCTCCAAACCGTTGCTTTTCCCTTTGCCTTGTTCCGCGGCTACCTCATGGAGCATGCCTACGGATTTTCGCGCCAAACGTTCAGTGAATGGTTCGGGGATCATGCGAAGATGTGGGCCATTCAATTCACAATCACCGTTCCCGTCGGCATGGCCGCCCTCGCCCTGATGCGTCACGCCCCCGTCACGTGGTGGGTGTGGATGGGCGGTGTATTCTCCGTCTTGCTTGCCGGGATGGTGTTTCTGGCTCCGCTCGTGATCGATCCCCTCTTTTTCAGGTTCAAGAGGCTTGAAGACACGGCGTGGGAAGCGCGCATGATCGGCATGGCGAAGGAGGCCGGTCTGGAGGTGGATCAAGTCCGCATTGCCGATGCGAGCCGCCGTTCGACGAAGAAGAATGCCTACTTCACGGGACTGGGTGGTACGAAGCGGATCGTTCTGTTCGATACGCTTGTGGATGGATCGACGAAGGCCGAAGTGGAAAGCGTTCTCGCGCACGAATTGGGGCATTGGAAACGAAAACATACACTTGTCGGTGTGCTGCTGGGCGTCGCCGGTTCGTTTCTTGTCGCGTTCCTGATCCACTCGCTCTATCCACCGCTGGCGGGATGGATTTGGGACGGCGGGGGAAAACTTGGGACGGCCGCCGGCATACCCCTTCTGGTCTTGATCCTGTCACTCATGGATCAGTTCGGAATGCCGCTGGAGAACATGCTGTCGCGGACGATGGAATCGCAGGCGGACCGTTTTTCGCTCCAGGTGACGCGGGATCCGAACGTGTTCGTGGATGCCGAGGTGGACCTTGTTCGATCGAATCTGTCGGATCCGCTGCCATCCCCGTGGATCGAGTGGCTTTACTACACCCATCCCGCGCCGATGAAACGCATTGCGCGGGCGCAAGGGCAAAATCCGTAGTCAGCCTTTAGAGCCTATCCCAAAACCCGACAGAACCGGAGCGGGATTCGCGGAGCTTAGAGCCTCTGAGAGAATGCCGGTTCGTAGGGGAGCATCTTCAGATGCTCCCTCTTGTCGGGAGGGTCTGAAGACCCTCCCCTACGCATAAGGA
>JACPAV010000036.1 GCA_016180645.1 Nitrospirota bacterium
GTTATTCGTCACGGCTACGTTCGGCGAAGGCGTGCCGTTGTAGTTGGCGTCGGTGCTGGTGGAACCTGAGAACACGATGGAGTAGGCGATGTTGCCATCCTGAACCGCGTCATCCACGCCGGTGACCGTGACGGTCTGCGGACTGTTCCAGTTGAGATTCGTGAAGATGAGCGAGGCCGGGCCGACCGTGCCCTCGGTCGTGTCGTTTGAACTGTAGTTGACCGTGACGTCCGCCGTGGGTGAGGAAGTCAGGGACACGGTAAAGGTGGCCGTCCCGCCCGCTTCGGTCGTGTTCCCGCTGATTGTGCTCACGTTGTAGCCCGGCGTATCGTCGTCCGTGTTCGTCACGGAAACATCGACGGGATCGAGACCGTTGTAACTTGTGTCCGTGCTCGTCGCCGCCCCCGTCGTGATCGTGTAGGCGATGTTCCCGTCCGCCGCGACGTCATCCACGCCGGTGACAGTCACCGTCTGAGGTGTGTTCCAGTCGGCGCTCGTGAAGGTCAGGGAGACCGGGGAGACCGTGCCTTCGGTCGTATCCGTGCTGGAGAGGCCGATCGAGACGTTGGCCGTGGGTGGCGTGTTCAGGACCACCGTGAAGGTCGCCGTGCCGCCCAGTTCGGTCGTGTTCCCGCTGATTGCGCCGACCGTGATTCCGGATGGGGCGATGGAGAAGTTTGCGTTCGAATCGTCAGCCGAACTGTTGCCGTAGGCGTCCGTGGCCGTGAGCCTGACGCGCACGGTGCTCGAGCTGATCGCGGGCACCGTCCACGTGTAGCTCCCATCGTTCGTTTCCCCGCTCGCAATCGAGTTCAGGTAGCTGCCTCCGCTGTCCGTCGAATAGTCGAGGGCGAGGGTGAAGGCGCTCGCGTCGGTCAAGTCCGCGTTGTTCCACGTGATCGACCTACTCTGCCCTTGGGTCCACAGTTCGGCGCCATTGGGGGCGATCAGAGTGGAGATGAGAATCGATGGGGCGGCGATATCATTATTCAGAGCTGTGGGGGAGGACTGGTTCCCGACCGCGTCGGTGGCGGTGACATATAAGGAAGGGTTGGTATTGTCGCCGATGGCCGTGGCCCCGAAGGAGCCATCGGCCAGTGATGTGACGGTCGTGATGAGTGATGTGAGAAGACCATCGGAGTAGATTTTGACGGTGGAATTGGCTTCGACGGCTCCGGCTGCTCCACCGACGGTATCATTCGTACCCGGTGTATTCTGGGTGACCGTCAGTTGCGCAGGGGCCGGCGCGGGAGGCGGAGTCGAGTCCACCGTCCACGTGTACGAGGCGGGCGACGGATCCGCGTTGCCCGCGGGGTCATTGGCCCGGACGGAGAAACTGCGAGGACCATCGGCGAGGCTACTGTACGCCTTGGGTGAGGCGCAGGTGCTGTAGGCGCCGGAATCGAGCTTGCATTCGAAAGTTGCGGCCGAATCGGGACTGTTGAAGGTGAACGACGCCGAGGTCTGATTGGTCAGGGATGAAGGCTGACCGCTGATGGACGTTTCAGGGGCCGTCGTATCGAGCGTGACGGTTGCCGTCAGGCTTGAGGTGGCGTTGCCCAGGGAGTCGCGGAACCGGACGTAGACGGTGCGCGTTCCGTCGGCGCCGGAAGACAAGGTCCAAGGCTTGGAAGCGGAATAGGGCTCATAGGGTGAAAAGGACGTATTGTCGTTTGAGAACGCCATCTCGGGCGCGTCCGTCGCCGACAAGGTCAGCGTGACCGCCGTGGAGTTCACCGCCGCCGCCCCGGAATTGATCTTTACCGACCCGCCCGTCGGCGCGCTCGTCTTGACCGTCCACGTGTACCCGGCGGGCGTCGGATCCACGTTGCCTGCGGCATCGGCGCCGCGGACAGTGAACGAATGAGGACCATCGGATAGGGGTCCGGAGATCGAGTGAGGAGAGGCGCAGGAGGAGGCCGGAGCAGAGTCGAGAGCGCATTGGAAAATGGCGGACGTATCCGGGGAGGTGAAAGTGAACGTCGCACTCGTCTGATTGCTGAGAGCTGATGGCTGAGAGCTGATCGCTGTATCGGGCGGCGCGGTGTCCACTGTCCACGTGAACGAAGCGGGAGTCGAGTCGATGTTTCCTGCTGCGTCCTTCGCCCGGACGTTGAAGGTGTTCGACCCTTCGACGGCGCTCAGGGTGAGCGGGGCGGTGCAGGCGGCGGCGGAAGCCGAATTCAAAGAACAGGCAAAGGAGCACCCCTCACCCCCGCCCTCTCCCCCAAGGGGCGAGGGAGAATTCTTATCGGAGCAGGAGAAAGAAAAGGTACCGGTGCCCTTGTTGCTCAGAACTGATGGCTGAACGGTGATGGCTGTTTCGGGCGGGGTTGTGTCGACCGTCCACGTGAACAGGGCGGGAGTGAGATCCTTGTTGCCCGCCTTGTCGATGGCGGAGACGGAGAAGGTGTTCGACCCTTCGACGGCGCTCAGGGTGAGCGGGGAGGCGCAGGGCGACGGGGCGCCGGAGTTGAGGGAGCACGTGAAGGTTGATTCCGGCTCAGAACTGGTAAACTCAAAGGTCGCCGACGCCTGGTTGCTGAGAGCCGGCGGCTGAGAGCTGATCGCTGTTTCGGGCGGAGCGGAATCCTTCAGCGCCAGCTTGAACGGCACGGACAGCGGCGTGGGGTCCGTATTGCCCAGCGCGTCCGCCGCCTTCACCAGCAGGACGTGATCGCCATCGTCGGCCGCAGGAACATAGGACGCCGGGCAAACCCTGAAGGCTCCCCCGTCCAGCGCGCACTTGAACAGGCAGGCCGCCTTGTCGCATTTGAACACGAAGACAGAATCGGGCTTTGTCACCGTGCACGAGGTAGGGGCGGCGCCTGAACCGGTTTCCGCTCGACGTTTCGCCCCCAAGGGTGGCGCGCAGGGAGTGGAGATCAGCGTGGTGTCCGGTGGGTTCAGGTCCACTGCCTTCAGTTCGATCTTTACGTCCGCCGGCGCGGCGACGCCCGCTGCCTTGAAGTCGTCCTTCACTTTCTGATCGAGTTGAACGCTCAGCGTCTCGAAAGCCACCTGCACTTGTTCATTGGTGAGCTTCTTGTTGTCCCCATTGGAGGCGGACGCAACCGCCTGCTGGAGAATGGCGGCCACCCCTCCGGGCTGGCCAGGCGATGCCGAACCCAGCGCCACCGCCACCGCCACCTCGGTCAAGGTGGACACACCGTCACCGTTCAGGTCGGGCAATTCCACTTCGTTCGTGTTGATCGTCGTCGGCTTGATGTCCAGGGTCAGAACGGGGGCGCCCGCCTTGCCGCCGGATGCCGTTGCATCGGCCTGCTGGACTTTCACCTCGACCGTGGTGGTGACACGAACATACTCCACATCCTGCCGCTGTCTCGACCGAACGCGCGTGCTGATCGCGTTCTGGCCGTCTTGCGCCGATTTCTTGGGAAGATCGAACGAGAGTTGGAAGACGAAAGCGGTCTGGCCGTCGTCCTCCACGGGCGGTTGGCCGCTTGCCTGCTTTCGCGCGGCAGCACCTCTCACGCCCCCTCTCACGCCTCCCCGAACCCCACCGCGGACGCCTGAAGCCTCGGCCCCTCTCACGCCCCCCCGCACGCCGCCTTGCTCCGATCCGCGGACCCCACCCCTGATGCCGCCCCGGATCCCGTCGGCCACAAGCTGATCGTTCACGTACACGTCGGCCACCACATCTTTGGAGTCCGCCGCCTGAATCCCGTTCAGCATCGCCGCCACCTCGGGGGAGAGCGGAATGTCCATGTCCATCGGTACCACGTCTTTTTTCGCCTCCGGCAGTTCGATTTTGCGCATGCAGGCGGGAAGGAAGGTGAGCAGTGAGCAGCAAGTGGTGAGGAGCAGGGCGAGAGTCGAGAACCGAGAACCGTGAACCGTGAACCGCGAGGAGTAGGGCGAGAGGCGCGAGGCGGGAGTCGTGAGCCGGGGAGAAACAAAAGAAGAAAAAGCAAAAGGAACGCGCGAGACTTCGCGCAGACTCAGCCCTGCCAACGACATGCAACGTTTTTAGCAATCACGCAATGTGATGTCAAGTGGTTTCTAAATATGTTTCTAATAGAAATGTGATGTAGATCACAATCGGTTTTTTCCACGTATGTGCATGGACTTGGGATGTCCACATTCGGGCACCCGGCATGCGATGAAAAGTCATAAGCTGAAGCAGAGCATGAAGATTCGAGCCGGGTCCCGGACATTGACTTTGTGTCACTTCTCCGGCTCGGCGTTTCCGAGAAGCCTCCATCCTGCGCTACAAGTCCTACACGTCGGGAGTGTCGGGTTTTCTGCCCAAGGTGGTCATCGTCGGCGCCGGACATGGAGACCATGACTTACGTCAGGCGGCCTAATAATTGTGACGTAAATCACAATTCAAATTTGTGAAGTTACTACGAGCACTTACGATGACAATGACCGGTGTCCACCAACATTGGGGGATTCCTGTGAGGAGCGCCTTGGCATGTGTCTATCGTTTCCGAACACGGGCATAGTCAAACCCCGCCGCGCGAATGGCTTTCTTGTAGGCTCCGAACCACTTGCGTGCCGCGTTGTAGAGGGCACTGTTCGATCGGCTGACCGCGTTGTCGTGGAGCGGAAGACCCCGCGCTTTGCATGCCCGCAGTGCTTCAACAACCTTTGAACGCGACCAAACGGGAGCCTTGCAAATCTTGTCGTAGTCGATTCCGGCCGCGCGGATGGCGGCCTTGTACGAGCCAAACCGGCCGGAAGCCGCGGCGTACAGACGACCCCCCTCAACTGTTGCGGTGAGCGCTCTCATGTTCAATGGTTGCCGCTCGCGCCATCGCTTGCGCAACTCTTCGGCAACCCGCTCCCTGGGCCAGATGGTCCGCCGTTCGGCGTCCTGGCGCCGGAGGGCTTCGGCCACGACGTGCTGCACTTCATACTCCTCCTTGTACTCTTGCGGGTCGACTTTGTGCTTGAAGTAGAGATGAGGGCTGAGATTGCGGTATCGACGTCGGCACATCAGGCACGTGACGAATTCCTCGGGCGTACGAGGCCGGGGATTGGGCAGGCCGGCATTCGAACTTCGGCGATGTTTCACGGGATCACTTCTCCGTAGTCTCTAGGTCGGGGGAGAAGGCGGCGGGGGCGACGAGTCGGTCGCGGTACTCATTTTCCTCAGTATCCCGCCTGTGTCGGGTTTCGTCAACGAGCCCACGAGCTGCCGGATCGTCCCACGATCGGCGTGGAAAGGCTTTCTTGTGCGTCGAGCGGAGCCGCGAGGAGACGAGGGGGGAGTAGATGCGGGTCTGGGAAATCGAACTGGCAAGGACCGGTGACCCCCGTTCGAGGCCCCGTGGCTTGCCACGGGGTATCTTTTCCTCGGCACAAGCACGGGGTAGGAAGTCCGCCGCGGCGGATGCGGGCCTCCAACGGTGTGAAATGGCGGCTAGCCGGCACCCGGAGCCGGGGGGAGGACCACAAGCGCGACAGGCCGGCCATTGCTGGGGAGCGGGCCATCGGGAGCAGCTCGGCGATGGAACGAACACGGCTCGGCTGACGCCCGTTCCGCTGGTCGGCTTGCCCTGAACCGCCATCGCCACTAGAATAGGTCCATGCTTGTTCGGCGGACGCGGGACGTTCTCCTCGCGTTCGTCGTGGCCCTGTCCTCGTCCGTGCTGATCGGTTGTTCCGCGTGCGACGGCAAGAAGGGCGACAGGTCGGTCGAGCTTGAGATCGGCCTGCCGCTCACACCTGAGCAGGCCGCGGCGTTGGAGGGCATCCGGGCCGGCGTGCGGGGCATCAGCCGGGTGGACGATCTGTCGCGTGTGGATGAGCTTTCGCGTGTGGACGAACTGAGCCGGGTTGATGAGATCAGCCGGGTGGACGAGATCTCCCGTGTGGACGAGGCTCTCCGAGGGGCTGCGGCCAACCTCCTCATCGACGACCAAGCCGTGGCGGAGGGCCGGCGCGGAGAAATCGTCTCCGGCGTGCGCACCGGCGTCCGTCTGGGCCGACGCGCCGCTCCGGGCCGTAAAGTCGTGAATGGGGAAGCACGGGAGGGACGCGCTCCGTTGCGTCCGCCCGACCGTCAGGGCCACGATGGAGCGTGGCTCTTCAGGGGTCACGATCTTGCGATCTCACGCAAGCAAGCGCCGGAAGCTCCCTCCTTCTCGTTTCATATCCTCGTCTCGATTTCGGAGAAGTTCCTCCACGCCGGCGAGAGGAGGCTTCGCCTTCAGGTCTTCCCTCCCGAGGAGCCGGAACTGATTCTGATCGACGTCCAGATGCCGCTCTCGGTGGAGGAGGAGAAGGGCAGGCCCGTCATCCCGGAGCAGGAGATCCCCGCCGAGCTTATTCAACTGCCCGACGGTGACGAGGACGGGGTATCCACGCTGGTCGAGACCATCACGGCCGGACCGGATTTCGCGCGAGACCCCGGCAAGAAACCCTCGGTTGAACTGACACGAGGCATGCTCGTCCTGCTCGGCAAGAATCTGGGGCAAACCCTCCAGGCCGAACAGGGCATCACCGTGGAGGTTTCCATCGATCCCCAGGCCATCACGCTCGATCCGCCGGAGACGGCGGGAGCCTACGTTCCGCCCGAACCGGGGACTCCCGCCGCTCAGCTTCCCCCGGGCGTGACGATTGTCGGCATCCCCACCACTTTCACCTTCTCCTGCTCCGGTACGGCCGGGACGGCCGCGTGCAAGTACGCGTGCTCCATCGACGGCGGCCCGTATTTCGGATGCGCTTCGCCTTTCACGTGGAAGTTCGACACGCCGGGAGAGCATCGGATCCAGGTCAAATCCGCTGACAACCTCGGCAATACGGACACCTCCCCCGTCGAGTTGATCGTCAATGTCCTCACCCCGGAGGTCGCCGCTGATCCCGAAGCCGTGAAACAGTACGACCTCCCGCCCAACACGATCATCTTCCAAGAGCCGCCGGCCGTAAGCAGTGAACTTTCAGCCACGTTCACCTTCACGTCTTCCGAGGTCAACACCACGTTCGAGTGCTCGCTCGATGGCGCTCCGTGGGCGGAGTGCTCAAGTCCGCTCGTCCTGAGCCTGTCGAAGGACGGCTCGCACACTTTCCGTGTCCGTGCCATCGACTCCGCGGGGCAAGCCGACCCCACACCCGCCACATACACCTGGACCATCGACACCACCGCACTCGAAACGACCATCACCAGCGGGCCAACCGCCACCACCGGATTTACCTCGGCAACTTTCGAGTTTTCCTCTACAAGCCCTGGCGCCACCTTCGAGTGCTCCCTCGACGGAACAGGCTTTGCCCCGTGCACTTCCCCCCACTTGATCACTGGACCACTTTCTTCGGGCACCCACACGTTCAGGGTTCGCGCAAAGGCTGTTTCAGGAATCGTCGATCCCACACCCGCCACGTACACCTGGACGGTCAACACCACTCTCCTCGACACGACGCTCGCAGGGGCGGGCTTGCCCGCCCTCCTCACCACCCAGACGACGGCCACGTTCGAGTTCACCGCATCCAATCCCGCGGCCACGTTTGAATGCGAACTGGACGGGGGCGGGTTTTCGGCCTGTTCATCACCCAAAGCCTATTCCGGGCTCACGTCCGGTTCCCATACGTTCAAAGTGCGAGCGAAAGATACCTCCGGCAACCTGGACTCCACGCCCGCTTCCTACACATGGACCGTGGACGTGACACCTCCGACTTTTGCCGGACTTGCGACCGCCACGGCCGTCTCAACGACCCAGATCGACCTCGCTTGGACGGCGGCGACTGACAACGTGAGCGCCTCAAACAAGATCATCTATGAGATTTGCCAATCGACGACCTCCGGCACCTGCGCCACAACCTTCACCGCCACGTACACCACCACTGCCGGCGCCATTTCCTATTCCGCTCAGTCCTTAGTCCTCAGCACTCAGTACTTCTTTATGGCCCGCGCCAAAGACGAACTCGGAAACCGCGACACCAACACCACCGAAAACTCCGCCGCCACCCTCGGTGGCCCGCTACCTCCCGGCGGGAATGTCCAGGCCGTCGCCACCCATCTCGGCGATCACACCTGTTCTCTCATCTCGGACGGGACGGTCAAGTGCTGGGGGAACAACCTTTATGGTCAGCTTGGGGACGGAACAACCACCAATCGCCCAACGCCCGCCGGCGTTCCTTCACTGCCGAATGCTATCGCCATAGCTGGAGGGAACACTCACACCTGCGCGCTCATAGTGGGCGGGACCGTCAGGTGCTGGGGAGAAAACTCTTACGGTAAGCTGGGGGACGGAACGACCACCAACAAGTGGACGCCTGTTCCAGTGGCGTCTCTTTCCAACGCGGTCGGGATAGCGGGAGGGGGCATTCACGCCTGCGCACTCTTGGCGGACGGGACGGTCAAGTGCTGGGGAAGCAATAACTATGGAAACCTCGGGGACGGAACAACAGTAGACAAGTGGACCCCTGTCCCGGTGGCGTCCCTATCCAACGCCATCGGAATGGCGGGAGGGTACTATCACACCTGCGCACTCTTGGCGGACGGGACGGTCAAGTGCTGGGGATCGAACCAGTACGGTCAGGCGGGAGATGGAACAAGCCCCCCACCGCCAAGCAATGAAAAGAAACTGACACCGGTGGTCGTGAGCGCTCTCTCGAACTCCGTGACCATTGGCGTGGGAGGCTATCACACCTGCGCACTCTTGGCGGACGGGACGGTCAAGTGCTGGGGACGCAATAACTACGGGCAGATCGGGGACGGAACGACCACCAACAGGTTGGCTCCTGTCGCCGTGTCCGCGTTGAGTGCGGCTGTCTCGGTGGTGGGCGCGGGTGCGCACACTTGCGCCCTCTTTTCGAACGGGACGGTTCAATGTTGGGGATACAATCTTGAAGGTGAACTTGGGGATGGGACGACCGCCAACAAGTGGACGCCTGTCCCGGTGGCGTCTCTTTCTAACGCCATCGGGACGGCAGGAGGGACCGCTCACACCTGCGCGCTCATAGCGGACGGGACGGCAAGATGCTGGGGGTGGAATCCTTCCGGTCAGCTTGGGGATGGGACGACGGTGGACAAATCGACGCCCGTGGCCGTCACGAATCTCGGCGGCCCGCTCGGCGTGAAACTCCCCCGTCTCCACGAGTCCACCGCCTCCGGCGCGCCGTCTCGCCCCTTCCGCGAAGGGCTTACGAACCACCTCGGCTATCACACCTGTTCCCTTCTCTCCGACGGCACAGTCAAATGCTGGGGACGCAATGGCTATGGCCAGCTTGGGGACGGGACGCTGGTGCAAAAGACGACCCCGGTTGCCGTTTCCACGCTCTCCGGCGCCGTCGCCGTCACGGGAGGTCTCTATCACACCTGCGCTCTGGCCTCCAATGGAACGGTCAAGTGCTGGGGACGCAACCTTTACGGCCAACTGGGCGACGGGACGACCACGGATTCGCCCACTCCTGTGGCCGTGATCTCCTTGTCGAACGGCGTCGCCGTCACGGGAGGTTACTATCACACCTGCGCACTGGCCTCCAATGGAACGGTCAAATGCTGGGGATACAACTATAGCGGCCAACTGGGCGACGGGACGTTCGCGCAGAGGACGACCCCGGTTACCGTTTCCACGCTCTCCGGCGCCGTCGCCGTCACGGGAGGCTTCGATCACACCTGCGCGCTGGCCTCCGATGGAACGGTCAAATGCTGGGGATCCAACGATTCCGGCCAACTGGGCGACGGGACGACCACGGATAAGACGACCCCGGTTGTCGTCTCCACGCTCTCCGGCGCCGTCGCCGTCACGGGAGGTCTCGATAACACCTGCACGCTGGCCTCCGATGGAACGGTCAAATGCTGGGGATGGAACGCTAACGGCCAACTGGGCGACGGGACGACCACGGATAAGACGACCCCGGTTGCCGTTTCCACGCTCTCCGGCGCCGTCGCCGTCTCGGGAGGTGACGAGCACACCTGCGCGCTGGCCTCCAATGGAACCGTGAAATGCTGGGGATGGAACGCTAACGGCCGGCTGGGCGACGGGACGACCACGCAGAGGACGACCCCGGTTGCCGTTTCCACGCTCTCCGGCGCCGTCGCCGTCTCGGGAGGGAACGAGCACACCTGCGCGCTGGCCTCCGATGGAACGGTCAAATGCTGGGGACGCAACACTTACGGCCAACTCGGCGACGGGACGACGATCACCCGCCTCACCCCCGTCGCCGTGACGAACCTGCCGTGATACCGAACAGTATTTTGAAATAGGGAAATACTTCCTGACCGCCTCGCAAGTAGTGCTGGCCACCAGAGTCATTAGGGATAGTGGGAAGGTAGATGTAAAAGTAGTATCGGACGCATGGGAATGCGTCCCTACCACAATTCGGCATCCGTAGGGAGCGATTCCCATCGCTCCGATTGTGCGGAGACATAGGAATGTCTCCCTACGAGAAAACTACGAAGAAAATCGCCCGATGTAAAATCGGGCGCTACGAAGAGAGGGTAAAAGATGTCTCACTTGAGCGTCACAAATAGAAGCACAGCCGCAGTGAGCCCATTCTGCATTAGGAGAATGGGTTTTTCCCGGTAGACCTTGGCATTGACTGCGATGAACTGAAGCGCGCCAATCGGCAGAAACGTCCAGCCCAGCCCGTTCCGACCGATTATCCAGAAAGCCGCGGCATGCGCAATCGCCACGGCGATGGCGGCAACACGCTGGGCCCTTCGAAGTCCCAAAACGGTCGGAAGATTACGGATGCCTGCTGCCTTATCCCCCTCTACGTCTTTCAGGTCGATCAGGTAAGCACCGAGCGTGAACCACGCGAAGATCGCGCCGACGTAGCCCACCGGCGCGGAAAAGTTTCCGCTGTAGAGGGAGTAACCGACCAGGAAAGCGCTTACGCTGCTGATGCCGATGACGACCTTGGAGAGCACGCAACGTTCTTTGAGCCGTAGGGGAGGCGCCGAATAGACGAAGTAGGCCAGACCGAAAAGCAAAGTCAACATCACGACCAAGACACCGGCCGACAGCGCCAAGGCCAGCGCCGCCAGGAGCACCCACCGCGAGACCCGGACGTATCGAACCGGGTCAACGGAGCCTTTCACAAGCGGTCGATGGGGTTCGTTGACGCGATCGATCTCAATGTCGTACACGTTGTTGACCATGACCGAGTAAATCCAGATCAGCCATATGGCGCAGAACGCAAGGACGGCCCGCAGCCCTAGCTCGATCCCTTGCGCCGGCAGGGCGGCGGGCGATGCTGCCGTGCCTAGAAAAAACAAGAGCTCGTAATGGACGATTCTCAGGAAGCGCGTGTCTTTGAGTATCTCCCGCACAAATGCGGGGGCCTCGATCGTACAGACGGCCAGCGTCTCAATGCCGACCATCAGCGCGAAAATCAGGGGCATCTCCTTGAACCCCGTCGCCTCCCTGCCGGCCGGGCCGGCCAGCCAGTCCAAATAAACGGGAATCGAGACGAAGAAGAACATGAGCGTATAAGAGGCAACCATCCCTGCGATAGCTCTTGGCCACGATCGCGTCGTCGCTTGAACGTACAGGAACGTGAGCAGGCATATCAGCCCGATCTCGACGCGCATTCCCAGACTGATGCCCTTGGCCGCGAGCGGCCCGAAGAAGGTCAGATAAGCGTGCAGGAGGGCCTGAATGTCCTTGACGCGCAGGTAGTCGTAATGGGGGGTGTGGCTTGCGAAGAGGGTCGAGTCGAGAATAGGAGGCAGGAGCGTTACGATCAGACCCGCAAAGATGAGTCTCAAAAGCTTGACGACCTGCTGGCCGGTCAAAGCATGAACGATCAGGCCGAGCGCCATGGCAAGAGCGAGATAGAACAGCACATAATGAGCCAACTGGATGGCGCTCAGCGTATATCCCTCGCGATAAACCTCCAGAAAGGTGCGGAGAAGGACGAAGAACAGGAACCCCGCAAAGGAGTAGGCCAACGGGAGCGACGACTCTGAAAATCTGGCCGTAAAGCGGCTAAGCCACTCGTTCATATGCCTGATGCCCTTGCGTGCTGCTCTGAGCGTACAGGCCCGCGGGGATCCTTCACGTGTCAACGCGTGGAGGACCCTGGGGGGGTCTCACTGCCCGCCGGTGGTGGTCTTGAGGACGGTGCCGCTCTCGCCGACGGCGTAGCCGGTGCTTCCGTTTCCGGGAAATTGAACGCCACGAAGAAGTACGGTTGTCCCGGACGTCTGGCTTATCCAGTTCCCCCCGCCGTCCGTCGTCTTAAGAATCGTCCCACTAGCTCCCACAACGTAGCCGGTGTTCGCATTGATGAAATAGACGCCGTAAATCGCAGACGTCGTACCGGACGTTTGCGACGACCACGCGGTGCCGCCATCGGATGTCTTCAGGATCGTGCCGCTGTCCCCGACCACGTATCCCGTGGTCGCATCCACCGGGAAATGTATCGCCCGGAGCAGATTTGTCGTGCCCGAGGTCTGGGTCTGCCACACATTGCCGCTGTTCGTGGTCCGGATGATGGTCCCGCTTACCCCCACGGCAAAAGCCGATGTTGACGTCGCAAACTGGATGGCGTTGAGTTGATTACTGGTTCCCGAGCTTTTGCTGACCCAGCTTGCCCCGCCGTTTGTCGTCTTATAGAGCGCGCCGCTCGAACCCACGAACCAGCCGGCGGTCGTATCAAGGAAATGAACACCATAGAGGGTGTTGCTGATCGCCGGGGACTGGTCGGTCCAGCCCGTTCCTCCATCGGTCGTCTTGAGAACCTTGCCGGAAGCGCCCACGGCCCAACCTGTTGTGGTGTCAACGGGAAAGTGCATATCGTAAAGATCGGTCGTAATACCTGACGATTGCGCAGCCCATGTACCACCGCTATCCGTAGTCTTGATGATTGTCCCAGAGGCGCCCACGGCATATCCGGTTGCGCTCACGGGGAAGTGAACTGCATAGAGAATCTTTCCGGTTCCGGCTGTCTGATCCGCCCAGCTTGTGCCGCCGTTGGTGGTTTTCAGCGCCGTCCCGTCTACACCCACAATGTATCCCGTTGTCGCGTCTACAGGAAAATTCGCACTCCACAAATCGGATGTTGTGCCGGACGTCTGGGCAGCCCAAGTGGCCCCGCTGTCCGTCGTCTTGTAGATCTTTCCACCGGTCCCTGCGATGTACCCGGTTGTTGTGCCTCCCACGAATCGAACGGTATAGAAATCGGTCGTTGTGTTCGGCGAATCCTGAGCGGACCAATTCGTCCCGCCGTCCGTCGTTTTGAGGACCTTCGAGGGATTTGTGCATGCCCAGCCGCAGGAGGTAGACAAAGTCACCGCGTACCCCGTGGTTGCGTCCACGGGGAAGTGGACGGAGTAAATTGGCATTGTGGTCCCGGAGGTTTGGGCCGTCCAGGTGGCGCCGCTGTTCGTGGTCTTGAGAATCGTGCCGCTGCCACCAATGGCGTACCCCGTGGTTGCGTCCACGGGGAAATGCACGCCTTCCAGGAAGTTCGTTGTCCCGGAGGTTTGGGCCGTCCAGGTGGCGCCGCTGTTCGTGGTCTTGAGAATCGTGCCGCTGCTTCCGACCGCGTAGCCCGTCGTCGCGTCCACGGGGAAATGGACGCCGTACAGGTTGTTTGTTACCCCGGAGGTTTGGGCCGTCCAGATGGCGCCGCTGTCCGTTGTCTTGAGAATCGTGCCGGTGTTGCCGACCGCGTAGCCCGTCGTCGCGTCCACGGGGAAATGGACAGCGTAGAGACGATTGATGGTACCGGATGCTCCGCAGGTAACCGCCCAGGTTGCGCCCCCATCCGTCGTCTTGAGGATCATTCCCCGGTCGCCGACGCTGTAGCCGGTCAGGTTGTTCACAAAATGCGTGCCGTATAGCGTCATTCCCGTAGGCTTCCGTTGCACTTCGGCCCAGGAGCCGGCCGGGCACGTGGGAGGGGCAACGGGGGCCGCGCTGACCTGCACCGTGTTGGTTTCCACATTCCCGGCTTCGTCGACTGCCCGAACGACAAAGTAGTAGGTCGTGCCCGTTGTGAGGCTGTCCACCCCGTAACTCACGGCACCGGCCGCCGTGGTGTAGGTGGTCGTAAAGGTCGTCTGGCACGTGCCGGTGGTGGTGGATTGGCAGATTCGATAAATTATGGCTGCGCTTGCGCTCACGGCGTCGGTGGCGGCCGTCCAGGTGAGGTTGATCCGAGTGGCGGAGGCGGAGGCCGCGGACGACGCGCCGGAGAATGTGGGAGGCGTTGTGTCTACAACTACGGTCACGCCGTTGGAGGCGGTCCATGCGGCGATCTGGCCAAGCGTATCGACGGCGCGGACGCAGTTGTAGTACGTTGTGCTGGCCACCAAGCTAAGACTCGTGGTTGTCTTCGATGTGACCAGTGCTACGTCTGTAGTGGCGACGATATTCCCCGCGCAAGCGGTTGTCGTGCTCAAATTGTAATCATACCGCTGGAGCCCGCTTCCCGCGTCGCTGAATCCGCTCCAATTGACGTTCATGGTGGTGGTGGAAGACTGCGAGGAGACATCGGCTCCCGTACCATCATTAACGGTTCCGGTAGCCGGGGCCGCGGTGTCGCAGGTTCTCGTGACCGCTACGCCTCCGCCGGTATTGCCCGCGGCATCGGTGGCGGCCATGTTGAGCGTCAAGGTTTCGCCGTTCGCGCACGCGATCGCCGTTTTGGAGCATGTACCCGAGGAAAACGCGGCCGCCGCCCACTCCGTGTCGCACGCGCCGTCCGTTGATTTGCAGTATTGGCAACTCGTGATGCTCGATCCCGAATCTGAAAAAGCCGCCGAGAGATCGAAAGAGCCGTCCACGTGGGTGGCGGTGGCCGTGTTGGCCGGGGTGACGGTTCCCGCCACCGGCGCGCCGATATCGATCGTCCACGCGGTCGAGGCGGGGGAGGCGTCCGTGTTGCCCGCGGCGTCCTTCGACCTCACCTGGAAAGTGCGGGAGCCCGCCATGAGACCGGAGTACACCTTGGGAGACGCGCACGCCGAATAGCCGCCCGAGTCGATTTCGCATTCGAACGTTGCGCCGGAATCCGGGGCGCTGAAACTGAACGACGCGGATGTGGTGTTCGTGGGGTTGGGCGGCTGGGCGGTGATCGACGTGTCCGGGGCGGTCAGATCCACCGTCCAAGTATGGGAGGCAGGCGTAGCGTCTGCGTTCCCGGCAGCATCGACGGCGCGCGTACTGAAGCTGTGAGACCCTTCTGCCAGCGAAGTGGGTGCTGTGAAGGGCGATGAGCAGGCGGCGTACGCGGCCGAGTCGAGCTTGCACTCGAATCTAGCTGTGGATTCCGGCGACGTGAAGGTGAACGAGGCCGTGGTGGAGTTGGTCGGGTCGGTCGGCTTGCTGGTGATGGAGGTATCCGGCGGGGTCAGATCGACGGTCCACGTGAAGGTCACGGGGGTTGGATCCTTGTTCCCGGTCTTGTCCACGGCGGCAACGGAGAAGGTGTGAGACCCTTCGACGGTGCTCAGGGTGACAGGGGACACGCAGGAGGAGAAGGCGGCAGAGTCGAGGGAGCACTGGAAGGAAACGGGCGCGGACGGATTGGAATCCGTCCCTACGAATTGGAACGTGGCGGAGGTTTGGTTGGTCAGGAGGGCGGGCAAGCCCGCCCCTACGAGGGATGTATCCGGAGGCGTCTTGTCGCAATCGGCCGGGCAGGAGGCCTCGGTCTCGCCCGCCTCGCACACCTTGTTGCCGCAGACAATGGCCGGAAGTACCGTGAATTTGATCTCCGCGGGCGTCAGGTCCTTGTTGCCGATGGCGTCAGCGGCCTGCACACGAAGCGTGTGGTCCCCAGGGCTCAGGGTTCGGGGATCAGGGGTCAGGGGAGAAGCGCAGGGGGCAAAAGAGGCGCCGTCCAGGGAGCAGCGGAAGGCGCAGAAATTTTCATTGCACGTCAGGGTTAGGGTGATTTGTTCTCCGCTCTTGATTGACGCGCCACTCGCCACTGGCAACGCGCCACTCACCGCGCTCAGCGCGGTGTCGGGCGGCGTCAAATCGACCGGCTTCACCTCTACGAGTGTTTTCACCCCTTGATCGGCGAGCTCCTTTTGGAGATTCTGAGCGAAGGACGCGGAGACGGCCTGGGCTTGTTCCTCCGTAGGCTTCTGGGCCGGGTCCTGGGCAACCTGAAGGGCCTGTTGTATCCCTGCTTCCTTCGCGATCACGGCCAACTCCACCAATGTGGAGACTCCATCGCCATCGACGTCGGGGAGAACCACGTCGTTCAAGGCGATAGGCGTTTCTTCGATTTCGATCTCGAAAGCAGGGGTCAGGGCTCCGGGATCAGGGGTCAGTCCGGAGTCCGGCCCGCCTTGCTGATCCCCGACCCCTGAACCCTGAACCCTTAACTTCACTGTGGTTTGGACTTCGATGAGGGTTGTGGTCGCGTCCGTCGCGGGCCGAACGCGGGTGGTCAGCGTGTACAAGCCATCGGATGCCAGGGCGATCGGCAGATAGAAAGTGATCTCCATGCCCAGCGCGAGCGCATCCTGCGCTTGCCGTTTCACGCACCCTCCGCAGCCATCCCTGGCGCTCCGGGTACGGTCAGCCGTCCTGGCACCATGATTCGTGAATCGTGAATCGTCAGGAGCGGCCGTACCTGCCGCATTGTCTTGCGCGTCACTCATCACGGACCACTCGCCACTTCTTCGGGGTGGGGCCCCCGGGAGTCCCTTTCCGCCGCCGATGGCCGCGCGGACGCCCGTCCGAACGCCGGCTCGAATCCCCGTGCGAACGCCGGCGCGCACGCCTTCGGCAACTACTTGATCGTTCCACAAGATGTCTGCCGCTAATCCGTCTTCGACCACCGCGCGAACGCCATCCTGCTGACCGGCGCGTACCCCTTGCTCAGTCCCGGCGCGCACGCCCTGTTCTGTCTCGGCACGAATGCCGTCTGTTGCAATCGTCCGAACCCCTGCCCGCACGCCCGCACGCACGCCTTCAAGGAGCGCCGCCTGCTCCGGCGTAAGCGGAATGCCGACGATTACTTCGATCGAATCGTCCGGAATGTGATGAGAAGATTTTTTCTTCTTGTTGGAGCAGGACGAAACAAGCAGAATCGTGAGTGAGGCGAGCAGCAACGCCCATGCGAACCCCGAGACCCTCCACGGCCGTACGATCTGGCCCTCCATTGTAGACCTCATATTATCCACCCCGCCGTTAGGAAATCAAACCAGTCGCCAAGATTCGGTGCAGTGAGTCTGACGCCCGCGAAGAAGGCCATGAAGGAGTAGAGCACCAGTTTCCCGAACAAGCGTATTTGCTTCTTCGTTTCCGCGGTCTTCTCCGGGTTTTTCTCAGGATGCGCGGGGCCGCCCTGATTGTTCTCAGGCGCACCGCGGACCTTGCCCGTTCCTCGGTCGGCTGTTCGATTCTTGATTGTCTTGCTCGACTCTCCCATGCCCTTGTTGTGAGCAAGGCCGGTGCCAACAGAGTGCCCGGTTGAGATCGTGTAGATTATATAGTTATATACGATAGATGGGCATAGAGACGCACGAATGTCCTCAATGGACAATCCAAGCAGATTGATGTAAGGTGCAGCAAGTTTGATGCACGATACATCAACCCTATTGGGCCGGTTCGAAATAAGACAGGAGCTTGGCCAGGGCAGTTGCGGCAGGGTGTATCGCGCCTTCGACGCTTCTCTTGGGCGAGAGGTCGCCGTGAAAGAGTTTTTCGATTCATCGGCGACGTTTGCTCACGAACTGGAGATCCTCTCCAAGATGGACCACCCGAACTTGGTGAAAGTTTTCGACCTCGCCGTGGACGAAAAGACCGGCGTCCACTACCTGATTGAAGAGCTGATTCCCGGGACGCCAATGGATCTTTTCCTGCGCGAATCGGACGGATCTGCGCGGCTCGATGTTTTCGCCCAGCTTCTGCGCGGTCTTGAGTATTTGCACCAACGCGGGGTGATTCACCTCGACATCAAGCCGTCGAATGTCCTGGTGACGACGGAAGACCGAAGAGCGAACGGAAAGGTGCAAGCCAAGATTCTGGATTTCGGGATTGCGGAGGAGGTGAAAAAGTTCAAGCCGCAGGGATCGTTTTCGGGGACGTTTCCGTATGTGGCTCCGGAGATGATTCGGGGAGACGTGATCGACGGCCGCGCGGACCTATACTCGCTCGGCATGTTGTTTCATGACGTCTGCTCGCGGGTCTCGAAGCCGCACGATTCTTTATCCACTCAGCAATGGATAAGAGCCACGTTGGACCGCAAGGCGCCGACCGTCAACGAATTCCAGGCAGACGTGCCGCCGCCGTTGCGCGAGATCCTCATCCGACTCCTGGACCCCGACCCACAATTTCGCTTCCGTTCGGCCAACCAAGTGATCCGCATTTTGAACCGGACGATGAAAACCGCTTTCCCGGTCGAGCCCGGCCGCCTGCGGCTCCCGGATTTGCCCACGACCCTTCTCACGGGCCGGCAGGCCGACTTCTCCATCCTTCAGAGGGCATACGAGACGTTCGACGCTGGCCAACGCACGTCGTATGTCGCCGCGCTCTTGGGCGAACGCGAGCATGGGAAGTCGGCCCTCTGCCGAGGCTTCGTCCGATGGGCCAGGATGCGCGATCTAACCGCCCTCGATCTCACGAACCCGAACGAGGGCGTTGGTGAGCTGTTGGACCGAATGATCCCCCCGGGAGAGGAGCGGACGTTCGAAACTCAGGGGACCTTCCTAAAACAGGTTTTACCCGAACGGTTCAAGCATGCGCCGGACTTGGAGTCTCTGGAGACCGACCCCCGGCTGGAACAATCCCGACTTCGAGACAAACTCGCGGAGACATTCGGCCGTGCCCTGCGCGGGAGAACCATTCTTCTCGTGCTCGACGACATCGAAGGGCGAGGCGAGATTACGCAATTCCTTGCGCACTACCTGCTGCACTACGGGTCAAAACCTTCGGTGGGCGCCGCGGAAGGGAGGCTGTTCATCCTGCTCTCCGCGAGGAGTCCCGTCGAGGTTCCGCACGGGATCCAAGTCGATCGTCTGATCGATCTCAAGTCGTGGGGACCGGAGGATCTCATGCGCATTCTCCCTTCTCTTTTGTTGGTTGAAATTGTACCGGAGGAGCTGGCGCGGATAATCTGGGAGAGGACCGAAGGGGTGCCGGGCCGCGTGGTGGAGGCGTTGCGGTCCCTGACCGAAACCGTTTTTCGTCCCGACGTGGACCTTCAGGCGCAGCTTGACGCGTTGACGGGGCGTGACCTTCAGGCCATCACGGGCACGCTCACCATGGGGGCCGAGCGGCTCGCAGCACTGGACGAGTCGGAACGCCGGATTCTTCAGTGGTTGTGCGTCGCCCCTGTGGAGCTGTCGGCGGACGACTTCGGCCGATTGGACCCCATCCTGAAAATCGGGACGGCGATGGCGCTCAGGCGACTCCAGGACATGGGTTGGATCGTCCCGCTCCGCAGTGGATTTCGTCCGGCAAGTGCCGTCCGGCGGGAGGCGGTTGAATCGGACATGCGACCGGAAATCCGACGAGCCCTGCACCTCAGGTTGGGTGAAGTGATGGAGACAAGCCATCCGCGTTCCCCCTTGGAGCGCGCGGGCGAATTTTTCAGAGCGGGCGACGCCCAGCGAGCTTTCCTTACGGCTCAGGCCGAACTCCAAACCATGCTCCGACTCAGCCAGCCGGCCAGGGTCGCGCATTTCCTCGAGTTCCATCGCTCTCACGCCGACTCGCTCCTCAAAGATCAGCGCCGGACGTTCGAGAGGCTCTTGGCCGAAGCTTATCTCGCTTCGGGTGAATTTCTCAAGGCGGCGACGATTCTGGAGGAGATCTTGAAGGAAGCATCCGGCATGGACAGCGCGGTACGAATTCTCCTCGTGCGCGCGTATCGGTACGGGGGGCGCATGGATGACGCGAAGCGAACGATCGAAGAATCCCGGGCAGGGGGAACCGCGGATGGTAAGGCGGCGGTACTCCTGGATGCCCTCCTCGCGGACGTCCTGTTGGAGCAGGGGCAGTTTGAGCAGGCGGCGGCGCTGGCCGACCGCTATCTGTCTGAGGGCTGCCGCTACGAGGCGGACGAGCAGGTCGCGTTCCGCCACGTAAAAGCGAAATCACACTTCTACCGAGGCGAAACAGACCAGGCTATCTTGCTGTTCAAGCAAAACGCCGCGGAAACGGACAAGGCGGGCGGCAAGCTCGCCCAGCGGGCACTTTCTTTAAATTCTCTCGCCACGGCGTACCTCGACCAAGGGCGTGTAGACGAGAGTCTTCAACTCCTCCACTCCAGTGCCGAGATCGCCCAGCAGATCGGCGATCTGCGGACTCTGGCGCTTTCTCAGGTGAACCTCGGGCTCGGCTACTCCGAAAAGGGCGACACGCTTCAGGCGGCCCAATACTACGAGAAAGGACTGGCAACCCTTCGGAAGATCGGGGATCAGGCCAACGAAGCGAGGACGCTTTACAACATGGGCGTGCTCCACATCCAGAGCGGCGATCTCGTCTCGGCCGAGGACGCTTTTGAGGAAGCCCTCGAACTCGCCCGGACTCTGAACCTGGCCCATCTCGAAGTAACCGTTCGGTTGCAGAGGGCGGAGTGCTACCTCCGAAAAAACGCTTTGAAAAAAGCTTTGGCGGAGTGCGAGAGAGCGGAGAGTCTCGCGCGGTCCCTCGGAGCCGGGCAGGAGGCGCTGCTCGGCCGGTTCAAAAAGCTTGACATCCGATTGAGTCTGGAACCACCGGCCGTTCTGGAACCGGATCTAAATGCTGCGGTCGAGGAAATGAGCAGAACGCCCCACCCGGAACTCGAGGCGTGGGCGCTTTATCTGCGCGGCCGGCTCCAGGAGCCATCCGGTCCGGCAGCCGCGATTCAGACATTCGAGAAGGCCCTGAAAAAATGGGGCGAGTCGGGCACGGCCGACCCGGCGCTCCGGCAAAAGATCGAATGGCGCCTGGCGGATTTGAAGGGGGCGAAAGGCCGAGCGCCTGAGATTTCCGTGGAACCTGCCGCCCGGCGGCTGGAAGGCGAAACCAAGCGGGAGCGGATGCAGCCGGCGCAGGCCGACCCTGCCCGCGCGCAGGATGCGCAAGCGGTGCAGGCAGCGACCAGGACGGTCGACTCTTCCGATGTCGTCTCTCTTCTGGAGATTGCGAGGAAAATGAACACAGCCCTGGATACCGGCGAAGTCTTGGTGGACATCCTGGATGCGCTCCTCAAGTTTACGGACGCAGATCGAGGGTTCCTGCTCCTCCGGGAGAACGACCGGTTGCAGGTGCGCGTCTCACGCGCGCGCGGAGGGACCGAGGTGTTCGGCGCCGACCACAGCTTCAGCCTCACGGTGGCCGAGGAAGCCTTGCAAAGGGGGAAGCCCGTGATCACGTTCGATGCCTACGATGACCCCCGATTCAAAGACTCCGCCAGCATTTACCAGCTTCAGCTTCGCTCGATCCTGTGCGTGCCGCTATTTCTGAGAGGCGAGCCGCTGGGCGCTCTCTACCTGGACAGCCGCGCCCAACCCGGCCGGTTCGGAGAAAAACATATTCCCGTTCTCACGGCCCTGAGCGACCTGGCTGCAACGGTGATCTACAAAGCGCAGCTTATCGCACAAAACATCCAAGATCAGCGGCAGCTTCGGCGGGTGGTTCGGGAGCTGAAGGAATCGAAAGAAAACATTGAAACCTTGAACGAGGAACTCACGGCGTCCAATTCGAACTTGCAAGCCCTCCTCGCGGAGAAGGAGCAGCAAATCGAGGTGGTTCAGGAACGGTTCAGCGCGCTCATTCAGGAAGAGGAACCGAAGTACCGATACGATCGCTTGGTCGGGACCAGCCGGGTGTGGCGGAAGTTGCTTCTCGTGGTGGACCGGGCGGTGGAGAGCCGCGTGGCGGTCCTGATCCTGGGGGAAAGCGGCACGGGCAAGGAGCTCATCGCGCGAGCCATCCATTTCAATTCGGTTCGGAAGGACAAAACCTTCGTGCCGGTCAATTGCGCCGCGATCCCGCCCGATCTGTTCGAAGCGGAACTCTTCGGTCACGTAAAGGGGGCTTTCACGGGGGCGGACCGCGACAAACCGGGGCTGTTCGAAGTCGCCCATGAGGGGACGCTCTTCTTGGACGAAATCGGGGATCTGCCGCTGCCCGTTCAGGCGAAACTTCTTCGCACCTTGCAAGACGGCGTGGTGCGGCGGCTGGGAAGCACGCGGGAGGCGAAAGTGGACGCGCGCATCCTTGCAGCCACCCACCAGGATTTGAAGGCTCGGATCAAGGAAAAAACATTCCGGGAGGACCTATTTTTCAGACTGAATGTGTTCGAGATCACGGTGCCTCCCTTGCGCGAACGGATCGAAGACATCCCCCTGCTCGCGGGCACCTTCCTTGACCAGATCGCCGGTGAAGAGGCGAAGCCCAGGAAAGAGCTCTCCTCTCAAACGATCCGGCAACTTCAGGGCTATTCCTGGCCCGGCAATGTGCGCGAGCTGGATAATGTCGTAAGGAGGGCCTATCTGGTCACACCGGGTCCGGAGATCAAGATTGATCTTCCGAAACAGGAGGAGAAGGCGGACGGAGGAGTAAAATCCGAACTCCAGCCAAGCGGGCGGCCCCTATGGGAAACCATGAGCCATCTGAAGAAGCGGATGATTGAAGCCGCCTTGAAAACGACGGGCGGAAATATCTCCGCCGCGGCGAGAGAGCTTCAGGTGGATAGGACCCGGCTGGCCGCGTGGATCAAAACCTACAGGCTGAAGCCATCGGGCCAAGGTCAACGCGCCCGCAAGAGAGGCGGCTGAAATAAGGACGAATCTCCTACAATTCCGACTATCGCGCATTAGCGAAACTGCCCTGAAAGCGCACACCGACCCAGCCTGGCCGTTCCTGGCGGTCTGAAGACGATTTGACGCTCCCGCAAAAGCGTCCGAAAAGAAGATCGTCATTTTATTGAGCTTGTACCCGCCATGGATTCTCAGCGGGCTCTTACGTGGCAAGAAATGTCAATCCATCCTCGAACCGTGGCTGGTCGAATCTTCACAGAATGCTTCAGCATTGGTTCACGGCTGCGATTGACTCGAAATTGCGTAACACTTTTCAGGCTTCGAAGACCTGTTCATGGATTTTCTTCAATCGCGCCGTGGCCAGCTTCGCGTAGATTCTTGTCGTAGCCGGCGAGGCGTGTCCGAGCAAATCCTGCGTTGCGGCAAGATCGCCGGTTTTCTCCAGCACCATCGTGGCAAATGTCGCGCGGAAACGGTGTGGCGTAATCTTTCCTTGGAGGCCGGCCTTTCTCACATACTGCCACAGCGCAAGCCTCGCTCCACGCGGGGTGAGTCTGAGCAGTTCCTTGCCGGCCGCCCGGCTGTGCTGGGCGAAGAGCGGCGTGACCTTTCCCTTGCAGATGAGTTTCAATGACTTCCTCACCTCTAGGTATTCCTCCATGGCATCCCAACCCCGCACGTCGAAGAAGACGAGCCTTTCGCGCGAGCCTTTGCCCATCACGCGCAACGCTCGCTGCCGGGCCTGCAAGTCCTCAGCGTTACCGCCGAGGATCTCTGAGATGCGGGTACCCGTACAACGTAGGGTCTCGATGAGAGCCACGTCTCTGCGCCAGGCGACGAATAGCCGCGGTTTCCTCGTGTTGGGACGCGCCCGGGCCGCCTTGATGATGGCTTCCATCTCGTTCGGCTGGAGTACGCGCGGCAGTTTCCGAGCGCCGCGGCGCCGGATCGCCCGGTAGGCTTCACGGATCCTTTCCATTTCCGAGGAGAGAGAGGGGTGGAGCTTCTCGCGCGCCAGATACCGGAGCCACGACTGAAGACCCGCGAGATACACCGCCACGGAGGCAGGGTTGGCCCGATCACGCCAGCGCTCGCCCGTGAGCCAGAGCGGATAGTCCAGCAGATCTTCTACCTTGAGCGCCGTGACCCTTGCTTTCAGCGGGTCGACCGGCACCTGCTTCAGGTAGTCCTTAAAGCATTCGAGGGCGGTGGAGTAGGCGCGGGCGGTCTCCTTGGAGCGGCCGACTTGCACCTCCGCGATGAACCGGTCGATCGTGTCTTGGATGGTGCTGCTACCGGCCACGAGAGCATCCTACCAACCTCTCACGCCCGTGTCAACTACACTACCGCTAATGATGATTGTCGCCAGCGTAACCACTCTACGAGACTGCACAAGAATGGGGCGCCTGACCCAAGAATCTGCATCCAGCGGGTCTGCCAGCCGATGACTGCAAGAGCCTCGGTTTCGCCGGGATCAAGGCTTTGAAGAAAAACATCGTTGAACGATTTCTTCAGTGCTCCGATCTCGCTGGCTGTAGCGTCGACGCGTTCTATTTTTCCCTGATTGACCAACTCTTGTAGATTGATGGGCGAGGGGACTGCTGCTTGGTCGGTTGAATAGAAGAGTGCTTCGTCGTCAATTACGGTTCCTGGCACGACGATCTTATGACGCGCTATCAGTTGTTCCCAGACAGAGATGTCGTAGGCGACAATGACAATGTTGGCGTCAGCCAGAAGCGGGGAGTTCAGTGCAGAAGGTTTGGCTGGCATCTAGACCGTATTGCTGCAGAAAGGCAGGGAGGTCAAGAAGGCTTGTCTCGAGCAAGTGCGCAATCTTTGCCCGGGAAATGCTCGCTCGTTGGTAGGCAAGTACTGCGAGCCTTACATACTTTTCGGGGAACTTCGGTGGTTGGAACCATTTGCCTCGCATACTTACGCGGTCCAGAGTCCTGAAGTCTTCATCGGCCAACAAGTGTTCCACGTCGTTCTGCTCAACTCTGCGCAGGCCTACCAGTCTCCACAGAAGCGCTTCGGTTGAGATTTCAAACCGTCGCGCAAAATCGATCAGGTCGACAACCTTGATTTTCCCATTCGTTAGTCGCCTTTCGAATTCAGCAATGACTAAATCTGCCGGTAGGAGCACGGCTGCGGCGAAGGCATTAGCGAGTTTCTCCACAAGCGTCCAGCGATTCTCATTGCCAATGAGCGTGCTTGGAGGGATGCTCTTCCATGTCACGAGATGAAAAAGTTCGTGTGCGAAATTGAAGTTCCGGCGCCAAGGCGCTTCTTGCAGATTCATCAAGATTGCGGGACCAAACGATCCGATCGTGCAGGCTGCTGATCCATCCATGCCTAAGTCGGCGTGCCAGATCTTCACGTTATATTTTTCTTCAAGTACTTTCGCGAGGGCGACCGCAGGTTGGGACCCGAGGTTAAATTCCTGGCCGACCGAGAGTGCGAGCTCAGCTGCCCGTGAGTAAGGTGACTTCTCGAGATCGACATCTTGTTCTGGGAAGGAATGACTCCGAGTCTGACCGCTGATGTCCTCGAGGAGCTTATACTGTTGGCACTTCAGAAGAAAGTCCGCCTCTATGCGCCTTGCATCCTCAGGTCGCTTTCGCCAGAGTATCGGAGGTCTATCCGGTTCAGTCTCCTGGAGGAGGTCAGATACCGTCACAGAAAGCGCTTTGGCGATCTTGGTGAGTTCAGATGCACGTACTTCCCGATTGCAGCGCTCAATGTCAGAAATTGTCTGGAACGCAGTAATTCCGATTGCGGCGGCGAGATCGTCTTGGGACATACCCAGACGTTCACGATATCCTCGGATACGGTCAGCAAGCTCTTTCTTCGGGTTCATCCACCTCCGGAGTTTCTTGAGTCCACGAAGTATTGTCGCACTTATCGGCTAGATTTTCAAGAAGAATCTGAAAACACCGCCATGCGTTTGGAATGCGAAGGGGATTCACAGCATTGGACATTGGATTCTCAAGCGCATTCCACACATTAAATGCCAGCCAAAAGGCTCGGTGAGCGCCTACCGGGGGAAAGCCTTCTTGTGCGCCGCACGGAGGCGGGATGAGACGAGGGGGGCGTAGATGCGGGTTGTGGTGGGGGAGGCGTGGCCGAGGAGGTCTTGCGTCGCCGCGAGGTCGCCGGTTGCCTCCAGGATTTTGAAGCCATAGGTATGCCTCAGCCGATGGGGAGTCACCTTTTCGCGAATGCCGGCCGCCTTGACGTAGCCCCACAGCATCTTCCGAGCCCCGTGGGAACTGAGACGGCGGAGTATCCGACCGGCACGTCGCCCATGCTGGGCGAAAAGGGGTGTGGATTTGCCCCGAACCGTGAGTCTGAGTGCTTGGCGCGCATCAAGGTACGCCTTCAGCGCCCGCCAGGCGGTTGAGTCGAACATCACGATTCGTTCCTTCGAGCCTTTGCCCGTGACGCGAAGTGTCTTGTCCCTCACGTCAAGCGCCTCCACGTCCGCCCCCAGGATTTCCGAGATCCTTGCGCCTGTGCTCCGGAGTGCCTCGACCAGGGCGATGTCGCGGAGCCTGGCCGCTTGGAGCCTGGGGGATTTCCCCGGGTGGGCGGTTCGGATCGTTTTCAAAATCTTGTCGATCACGTCGTCCCGGAGCGTTCGGGGGAGGCGTCTGCCTCGGGGCCTCGCGTCCTTATAGGCGTGCCGGATCCGTTCCATGTTCGAAGCGATGTCCGGCGCGAGCTGTTCCCGCTGGAGGTACCTGAGCCACGCCGTCACGACCGCGATGTAGGTTCCGACGGTGTACGGGTTTGCGCGGTTCTTGAAGTGGTCTGACGCCAGCCAAGACGGATACCGGACGACCACGCCGGCCGTGAGGCCCGAGGCCGGTGTCTTCCTGGGGTCGATCCTCGCGTCCTTGAGATACCGGAGCCAGTTGTTGAGGGCGTATCCGTACGTCGCGCCCGTGCGGGCGTGCCGGGCCTGCACTTCGGCTACGAACGCGTCAACGGTCTCCTGGAGGGTGGGGCTTTCTGCCCGGTCGTCCGCCATGGTCCGAGGATAGCGCGGCCCACGGCCGGTGTCAATCTACAGTTACCTATAGAATCATTTGGGTAATCATTAGAGAGAATGCCGTAACCCCCCAGGGCTTGCCGGGGCGACTTCTACTCCTTCCGCCGGAGGCTGAGCGAGACGCGGCCGAGGCGGATGGAGTCGCTGTCCATGAGAAGCTGGGGTTTGTGGATGGGCTCGGTGCCGTTCCGTATGTACGTGCCGTCGCGGTAATCCAGTCGCGCATGGAGAGTAGATACGGACGGATCCTCGATCTGCACTGCGTTCTCCTTGCCGCGTCCGATCGCAAACGACTCTCCGACCATGACCTATTCTTTCGGCCGGCCGCCGTTGGCATCGCGTAGCGAGAGCGACAAGGCTTGTAGTCGGGCTCGGTGCCCGCCGATGGAAGAAGCCATCGTGATCTTGGAATCCGGTGCGCCTTCCGTGTTCCGGTCGGTCTGACCTCCTGAAGACAGTGAACATGTCATATTGGCGCGGCAGGGGGCCACCAGCAACCCCCGTTTTTTGATGCTCTCCTCCCTCTGTGCGCCTGCATATCCTGAATGTTTTCTGTCGGCCTGACTCCCCAGCGGAACGGGATCGTGAAATCCGTCTTGCCATACGACATCCTTCCGTGGGAGGATCGCCGCATGGTCGGCGCTTAGGCGGAAAATGGGATCCGGACGTTTACCATCTTGACGAAATACAAAATAGGGAAGATCTGATCATGTCGGACGAACATACCCAACTGCCGATTGTTGCCTACATTCATCGGGATTCGGATGCAAAGGACACAGAACTGGTCGGTCTGATGAGCCAGTTCGAGAAGGATCCGAAAAACGTGGACACCGTCTGCAAGATTGCCCGGAAACGAGTCCAGCAAGGTGATGTCAAGTTGGCTCGGATGTGGCTGGAGTACGCTCTGGCAATCTGTGAAAAGGATCTGAAACACGAGATCGAGAAGGAGATTCGGGAGTTGCGCCGTAGCGATTGACTGGAGGACGCCATGATGACGGATATCGATCATGCATCCATTCAACCTTCCACCGGGGAACTATGGGTTCCTTGAAATGGTCTGCAACGAGACCGGCTGCAACTGTCGGCGTGTTTTCTTTTGCGTCGTCTGCTCATTCCGTCGGGAGGTCCAGGCGGTTGTGGGGTTGGGAAAGTCGGAACTTCCTCACGAAATGGATGAGGAGTGGCGATGCCCGTGGAGAGAAGGTAACAACAGCCATCCATGTTGCGTAGCACGAAGCGTCGTGTTGCCGGGATCGTTCTTCTGGCCCTTGCGGCGCTCACAGGCGCGACCCTCTTTTCATACCGGCATCAAGATCCAATCTTCATCGAGCTGCTACCGCTTGAGCTGCACCTGGAATACGAGCGCGCGGATAACCTGGCCGGGATGGTTGGCGCGACATGGGCCCGGCTGCTTGTCGAGACGTTCGGTGCCACGTCATTTCTCTTTCCGCTCCTGTTCCTTGCCGCGGGTTTGGGGAAACTTCGCTCTTCGCGCGCCACCCTCAGCATAACGCGAAAGATCGCCATTGCAGGAGGTCTCCTCGCGCTCTCGGGTCTATCCCTTTTCTACGATCCAATGGAGAAAGTCGGATTTTCCAGGATCAAGGAACCGGCAGGGATCGTGGGAAAGCATATCGGATCGGGTCTCGCGGACTCTCTGAATGAGAGTGGCGCGATCGCCGTCCTGTGTGGCGTTTTCCTTCTTTCTGTTGTGCTTGCTCTCCGAATCTCATTCAAGCAGACAACAAGGAGCGTCAAGTCTATGGTGCAGATCATTTTCCTGCCGGTTGGTTTCGTTCGAAAGGGACTCGCCACTGTCGGAATATCCGCCCGTGGAGGCGTGCGGGCCGAGGCACATCCCACCCACCGCGACAAGACTCCAATAAGCCGTCGCGAGCAAGAATTACCGATGTCCGCACGGACGGGACCGGAGAAGGCCGCCGGCGCGGGGGCCAGGGACATTGCAGACCTACCCCTGCTCACCTCACCCGCCGAATACTCACCACCGTCAATAGCGCTGCTCAGCACGCCGGCAAAACCGGACCAGGCGACAAAGCAGAAGGAAATTCGAGACACTTCAGGTTCGATAGAGGCAAAGCTCATGGAGTTTGGCGTAAAGGGAAAGGTTGAGAATGTCGAGGTAGGCCCTGTCGTTTCTCTTTTCGAATTTGCGCCCGCGCCGGGCGTCAAGATATCCAGGATCACCACTCTGGCCGACGACTTGGCAATGGCTCTCGGCTCGAAGCACATCCGGATTGTCGCGCCTCTCCCTGGAAAGAGTGCCGTTGGTGTAGAGGTGCCGAACCGGCAAAGGGACATCATACGACTGGCGACAGTGTTGGGCTCCGAGGCTTTTCGAGCTTCAAGCTCCCCCTTAACCGTTGCGCTAGGCGAGGAAGGAACTGGAACCCCGCTCACTGCCGACATTGCCAGGATGCCTCATCTGCTTGTGGCTGGCTCAACGGGTTCCGGCAAGAGTGTGGCGCTCAACACCATCATCGTCAGTCTATTGTTCAAGGCCTCACCTGACCAAGTTAGACTCATCCTGATAGATCCAAAAGCCGTGGAGTTCACCGGCTATGATGCCCTTCCCCACCTCCTAACGCCGCCCATATCCGATGTGCAAAAAGCGCGAATCGCCCTTGGCTGGGCTGTCCGGGAAACCGAACGCCGAAACAAGTTCCTCGCAGAGCATTCAGCCCGGAACATCGTGGCCTACAACAAAAAGGCCGGGAGAAGGAACAATAAAGGGGAACCTGTGTCCGCTGGGTCCGGCAAGAGAGTCAAGACCCTTCCACACATCGTGATCATTATTGATGAACTGGCCGACCTAATGATGGTTTCCGCTGATGAAGTCGAGGGACACATCACCCGGCTCTCACAGATGGCCAGGGCGGCAGGGATCCATCTCATCCTTGCTACGCAACGACCCTCCGTTGACGTTGTGACCGGTGTTATCAAGGCCAACCTGCCCGTGCGAATTGCCCTGAAGGTCTCGACGCAAGTGGACTCGCGAGTCATCCTCGACACCGGCGGCGCAGAACGCCTTCTCGGCCACGGAGATATGCTCTTCATCCCACCTGGTTCACCTGAACCCCTTCGGGCCCACGGGGCCTTCGTCACAGATGAAGAAATCGAGAGGGTCGGCAGTTTTGTGAGGAGGCAGGGAAGGACCTCTTATCTGGGTGAGTTAGCCTGAGTAACGCCCTCGACCGCCTTCGGTCAGTCCAATCTTGATTCCGATGTTGCCATTCCCACTCCCAAGCCGGTTCTGGATTCCCAAACCCCAAAACGGGGTAGAGAAGTGCTGATGAAGAGATTTCAATGTTTGCACCTGAGGGTAAGTGCGACACGACCGAGGCGGATGCGGTCACCGTCCATGAGGAGTTGGGGTTCGTGGATGGGATCGATCTCGTCCACGCCTAGCGACTCTTGTCAGCCGCGATAATTCGGAGGGAGTCGCCCTTGGCAACAATTTCGAAGGAACGTTTTGCCTGCATGGGTTGCGGGCCAAAGGAAACTAGGATCCGGCCTTCTTCCGTCTGCTGATCCCAGTAATAGGGCCAAGCGATCGGAATCTCGTCCGACGTGACACTGCTTATCTTTTTTCCCCTGGAGACGTAGATCGTGTAGTCAATATCGGTGATGAACAAATCGCGCACCGCAATGTCTTCCACAACGGCAATGCACAACGGGGTCTTGCCGGTCCCGACTTGATAGATCCCGTTCACGACTCTGGCGTGCATCGATAGATCTACTAGCTTCTCAGGACGTATGCTACCGCTGTACTCGAATTCGAGAAGTGCGCTCTGGCTTCGAATCTTGAGGGCCGATCCAAGGGCCACGCACCCCGGCGGTATGGTTGCGCTGAAGGGATGCTGCTGAGGAGGCGCAGTCCGAGACTGAATCACCGGCCCAGTCACACAACCACCCTCGTAAACGCACGCGCGGAGGCAGACTTTGGCCAGAGGGGATCCTTCCTCATCATGTTCCATCGTGGTTGAGACCAACTGCATTCCTGCAAGAAAATCGGGGTCCGCCTCACGGATCGATACATGGAATTGGAGAGATGATTCTCCGCTCGCGGTCGCCGAGTCGACCATCTCCACGGAATACCTCGACTCTATTACCTTTTCCACTGCATCCAGAAGAGCCATCTTCTTGGATAGCTCATTCGCTGCTTCTGCCCCCACGCCACGCGTGTCGGCAGCTCCGTATGCGCATCTTTCAACGAAGTCACCTGACTGAATGGACGGTTCGAGTCGCCTGGGGTGCTCCTCTGCGGAATCGGCGCCGGACGATGACCCGAGGTAACACGCCCAGGGTAGTATGAATGCGTAGCGAACCTTTCCTGCGGCCTTCGCCAGACGGAGACGCAGGTATTCAATAACCATATTGGCTTTCCTCCCTTCAACGGGAAAACGGTTCAGTTCACATTCTTTCGTGCCATGATAGTCATGCTCTCCGTTTCAAGTGAAATGAAATCCTACCTAGGCGGATGTGGTCACCGCCCATGAGGCGTTGGGGCTCCTGGATGCGTTCAGGGCCGGTCCTCACATAGGTGCCGTTGCGGCTGCCGAGATCCTGAATCCAAAAATGACCGTCCTGGTAGTCGATGCGGGCGTGATGTTCCGAAACGGACGAATCGGCGAGCACGATACCATTGTCCTTGCCGCGGCCGATGGTGAAGGAACTGGCGACCATAACCCATTCTCGGAAAGGTTTTCGTCCCCCCTCCTTCTCCGATAGAGCGAGAGCTTGAAGCTTCGTCTGTCGCCCGCCAATGGTTGACGTCGTCGTGACGCTCGAGACAACGTCGGACTCTGTGAGGATTCTGACCGAGAGCTTGAAGTTCGTGCCGAACAGGATTTCGCCGGAATGGGACAGGACAGTGGGAGATTCAATCTTCGCCCCTTCGAAATACGTGCCGAATGTGCTGGATAGATCAATCAGTCGATACAGGCCATCCGTGAATTCGATCTTCGCATGCCGGCGTGATAAATAGGTATCTTTGGAATCCTCGGGATCAAAGATATCGTTCTCCTCTGCGCGGCCGATCGTGACCGCGTTCTTCGCCAGGAGAACAACTTCCCTCCCTCCCTCCCACTCCAGGATTGCCGCCTTCATCGGAGCACTCATGCCGGTCAATTCCTTGTATAGGTTTTGGCCCTCCCGATGTTCCGGGAAAGCGGACAAGGCGGCGTTGACGGCCTCGACGGCCTCATCGATCTTCCACTCGGCCTTCAGGACGCGGGTCTTGCGGACCAGATCTTCCGCTTCGGCTTTCCGCCGATCTATCTCGCCAAGAAGGCGCTCCGCATCCATCTTTCGGTTTCCCTCAAGCAAGGGCAATACGGATCGCAAGTCCTTGGCAGCGGTATCCAGCCGCCCGTTCTCCAGAGCAGTCTGGGCCGTTTCAAAATGGGACAGTGCCCGCCGGGCCTCGTGGACCCGGTCGAGTCCATCACGCGCGGGCTGATTCTCCGCATCGATGTCCAAGGCCTTTGAAAACTCGATTTCGGCTTCCCCGAGCATGCCCCTCTCCAATTTCCTTACGCCTCTCTTGATGTAGGACTGCACCCGGCGCGAGAAAATCCTTTGCCGAAGCTCGATGGCCTCCACATGATTCGGGGACTGCTGGATCACCTGCTCCACCATGGCAAGGGCCTGGTCTAAATTCTCTCTTTCTTCAAATCGTTCCGCCGCGCGCATTTTGGCCTGCTCGGCGCGGCCGGAGAAATAGAAACGCCCGCCCACCGCGCAGGCAAGCGCCAAGAGGAGGAGGCCGCAGACTGTTGGGATCGGGCCGACGATTACCGACTTCGCGGAGGCAATCAGGGTACCTCCTTTCAGGGGCCTCAGCTCGGCGATGACGTTCGTATTCCCGAAGGCCGGGTAACTCGAAATGTCCGCAACAAGTTCCGGCGCCCTGAGCTTCGGATCTTCGCGAGTCTCCTCGTCGACTGTGTCCCTTTCGTACCGGTACCGTAACTTCTCCAGACTCTCGACCATTTCTGGAGCCGAGACGACTTCGAAACGGCTGTTGAGAGGCGGAATTGTTAGCTCGTGCTCGAGCATCCGCTTGAGAGTCTTGAGAAATGCTTCGTCGTGCTGATGCTGGTCTGTCTCAAGGTGGACGACCGCCACCCTCATAGCCCCTTCCCAATGGGCTTGCTTGCCGAATTGGCGCGCAAGGTCGGTAGCCGCCCCAGACTCTGAGAATGAGCACGCTGAAAACATAAGTGTTGCCAGCAAGGCGACCATCAGTATCCTTTCCTCAAGAGAAAAACGGACCACCATGGGGAGTTTTTCCACGCGGGGTGCCAGCCAAATGAAACACTCATGTGCCCGCCATACGGCGGGGGGTGCGGAATCGGGTCTGTGCCTACCGTCTATCTCCATCTAAATTTCGAAGAACCAAAGTGTAAAAGGACAAAGGGTAAAAGGGTAAGAGAATTCATGACCCCGTCCTCGCACAACGGAAGCCGTACTGGGCGTGCCTGCCCGAGGGAACGCTGTTGATACGAAAGGAGGAACGCACGTACTCCGTGAGGCTGCCCCAGTCGCCGCCACGAACCACGCGGCGGTATTGCCCAGACGAAGATCCCTTCGGGTTCCGCGAGGGCGAGCCGGAGTAGTACGTCTCCCCATACCAATCGCTCACCCACTCGTCTACGTTCCCCGCCATGTCCAGCGCCCCGTATGGACTCGCTCCTTCCGCCTTGCTCCCCACCGGCCACGTGCGAGTCTCCCCGCAACCATTGCCCCCGTCCCACATCACTGCATACCGGCACGATGCCTGTGCGTTCCCCCACGGATACTTCCTCCCATCACCCCCCCGCGCCGCCTTCTCCCACTCCGCCTCCGTGGGCAGCCGCTTACCCGCCCAAGCACAATACTTGCGGTCCCCTTCCCAAGTAACGCAATTCATGGGGTGGTTCCCTCGGCCATCGGGATGACCATAGTTGCAGAAGCGACTCAAATCTCCCAAGGAACGATCGACGTACCGATACTCATTGTGTTCACCTGCGCACGCACCCGCATTCACGCACTTCCGGTAGGCGTCCACCGTCACCTCCGTCTTGTCGATGGAAAAGGCATCCAGGTAAACCTTGTGATAGGGCCTCTCGTCATTGCCGCACTCATTGTCCACGCTCTCGTTGCACCCCATCCAGAATTCCCCGGCGGGGACGAGGACCATATCCGATGGGACGGCCGCCTCGACCCACGCCTGCCGCTCTCGTTCGATGTTCTGCCGGTTCTGGGACCAGAACCAGTACCCGCCTCCGGCGAGGAGGAGAACCAAAGCCGCCACAGCCGCCCACACCGCGCGA
>JACPAV010000037.1 GCA_016180645.1 Nitrospirota bacterium
GGAGGCCGTCGGTTCTTCCTTCTTGTCTACGCCTCCGATCCCGAGCGATTGGGCGGCGGTGCCGAGAACGCCGTTGCACGTGGCTCCATTGAACGAGACGCCTTTGCCGCAGACCCGGTACCCCGCTTTCGATTGCCCGCAGAGGTCCGCGACCCGACCCCGCACGCAGCCGCGAGTTCTGATCGGCTGGTCCAGGTTCCACCAGCTAAAGTGCCGAGCCAGAAACTCGTTATAGAGCCCGTCGGGACCTTCCACAATGGTCCCCAGAACTTGATTTCCCGATTCATCGATTTCCGGAACCCACGTGCCCAGTTGCTCGTCTATGTAGTAGGTCGGTATGGTGTCGCCCACCAGGAACGGCGCATTGGTTGATGGATTCATGGTCCCGGGTGGGATTTTCATCCGGACTTTGGCCGGTTGCGCGAGTGAGGAAACAACATTTCCGTCGGTATCTCTAAGCGTAATGTTCCCGAACATCACGCTTGCAAGTTCCACAATCTCGCTCCCCGATCCGTCGGCCTGCCGTCGGAGGATCCGCTTGGGAGATCCCCGGACTCCGCCTCTGATCCCATCGTCGACCGCCATGAAACCGCCGGGGAACGCATCCTGATTTTGCCGTGGATCGCCCACCGTGATTTCGGCCCTCAGCACGCCGCGGATGCCCAGGGATTCGGAAGGATTGGGGATCACGACGCTCAAACTGTTGTCCGGCGCCTTGACCTCAAGAGATCCCATCTCGGGACTGACCTCGAGGTCCTGAACGAACGTGACGGGCCGCAGCTTGAGCTGAATTGAATCGGACGTCGCTCCGATTTCGAGAATCTGCGACTGAGGCGAGTAGCCCTCTTTCTCGGCCCAAATCGAAGCAGGCCCCTTTTCTTCCACGGCCAGAGTAAACAGGCCCAGCCCGTCGGTCATGCCTTCCACTATCCGGGATTCCTGACCGATGGAGTTGATCCTGACGCGGACATTGAAGAGCGGGTCGCCTGACTCCAAGTCAAGAACCTGCCCCACAACCTGGAACACGGACGATGACGGGGACTCCGAAACCGGCACAGACGGCCGAGATTGTCCGAAAGTCTTGCCCTTGCAACCTGTGGATGGGATTGAGATCAGGCCTGAGATCAGCAGACAGAAGAGCGCGGAAATCCCCAAACTACCCACACGCCCCGAGCCTCTGGACATAGGCCAAGTCTGGCCGAGGGCATCTTAATTGTCAATGGGTGCTTCACACCTACCGCCACCAGTGTGATCCACATCACAATTCGATTTTCGGGGAGAGGCACTTGGCCGGAAAACCCCGCTTGGGGCGGGTTTTTTTTCTGAGAACCACAACGAAGCAGGAGGGTATTTGAGTTACTACGCAGAAAAAGGGCAGACCGTCACTCGGATTTGGCGTCGGTTGTGAGTATAATCCCTCCCATGGCGAAGATCATGGTGGCGGAATTCAATCACCTCATTCCGGGGATGATCAAGAAATGTCTCCAGCCGATCGGGCATGAGGTGTATACCGCGTCGCACGGCGAAGCGGCCATCGAGGTGTGGAAACAGTCGCAGCCGGATCTCTTGATGACGGGCATCATGCTTCCGGGCATCGACGGGTACGAACTCATTCGCCAGTGGAAATCCGAAGGAAGTTCCCCCAAGCCGGCCATCATCATCGCAGGCAAGGGAGGCCAGCCCGTGGACACTCAACTCGCCTCCCAGATCGGTGTGGACGCCGTGCTGAACTATCCTTTCAAGTCGACCGACGTGGTGGAGATTGTCGATCGGGTGCTCGAGGAAGCGGCGACGGGATCGCTCACGCCGAATCCGTCGATCACCCCAAGGCCTGCAGCCGTGTCACGTCCCGCCGGCGAACGCGTTCCCACCGGACCCCACCCCGGTGCGCCTCCGAAGGCGCCGGCGCCGGCCACTCCAGCAAGGAGCTTGAAGGAGGAGCTTGTCGGCGAGGGCCTGCTCGATGTCCGCGGCACTCGACCGACTCCATTCCCGATGGGTGGGAGACCTGCGCCGGTGACCCCACGCCCCGCCGCCGCCGCTCCTCTTCGCGGTGGCCGCGCCGCTCCCGCGGCAAGCGCAATTCTGAAATCCGTGCCCGCATCGGTTCCGGCATCTCGCGTCGGAGACCCATCCGCCCAGCTCCGTGACATGCTGAACGCAAAGTTTCAGGAAGTCACCGATGCCATCATCCGGAGCCTTCCGGCCATCGTGGAGAAGATCGTGGACGAGAAGTTGGGCAAGCGGTGAGCACTCAACCCCGCACCCCAAATCGGCTGCCCTCTCCAGCGGTGGGCGGAATCGATCTCCCCAAAGCCTACGAGCCGAAAGATGTGGAGATCCGATGGAGCGAGGTTTGGCTCAGGGAGAATCTGTTCGCTCCAGAGGCGGGATCCCGGGATGGGCAACAACGGCATCCGTTCTGCATGGTGATTCCTCCGCCGAACGTTACGGGGTCCCTGCACATGGGTCACGCTCTCAACAATACGCTTCAAGACATTCTCGCGCGCTGGCATCGGATGAAAGGCGAGGCGGTTTTGTGGCTACCAGGCACGGATCATGCGGGCATCGCCACACAGAACGTGGTCGAGCGCGAACTGGGGAAAGAAGGGAAGAAACGTCACCACCTCGGACGGGAGAAGTTCATCGAGCGAGTGTGGGAATGGAAGGGGAAGTACGGCGACGTCATCGTCAACCAGCTCAAGCGCCTGGGGGCGTCCTGCGATTGGTCGCGCCTCCGATTCACGATGGATGATGGACTTTCGAAAGCGGTCCGCGAGGTGTTTGTGCGCCTCTACAATGGGGGATTGATTTACCGCGGGCTGTACATGATCAACTGGTGCCCCCGGTGCCAGACCGCCCTCAGCGATTTGGAAGTCGAACAAGTGCCTACGAAAGGGCACCTCTGGGAGATTGCGTATCCCTTTTCGGACGGGAGTGGAAGTTTGGTGGTGGCGACGACGCGGCCGGAGACGCTTCTCGGCGACACAGCGGTGGCGGTGCACCCCGAGGATTCGCGCTTCGCAGGTGTCATCGGGAAATCCGTCCGGATTCCGTTCGTGGAGAGGGATGTTCCCGTCATTGCCGAAGAGACTGTCGAGCGGGAATTCGGAACGGGCGCCGTGAAAATCACACCGGCACACGACTTCAAGGATTTTGAGTTGGGCCGCAAGCACAAGCTCGCCGAGATTTCCATCATGGACCCATTTGGAAAGATGTCCTCCGATGCCGGGGAAAACTACAAAGGGCTGGACCGCTTCGAATGCCGAAAGAAGATTCTTGCCGATCTTGGGGAACGGGGGCTGCTCGTATCTGAAAAACCGTACGACTTGATTCTCGGTCACTGCTACCGTTGCCGGACGGTCGTCGAACCGCGCGTTTCGCTTCAGTGGTTTGTGAAAACGAAACCCCTGGCCGACGAGGCGGCGAAGGCGGTGCGCGACGGCCGAATGAAACTCGTTCCCGCCCACTGGGAAAACACCTACTTCGACTGGCTCGACAACATCCGCGACTGGTGCATTTCGCGGCAGATCTGGTGGGGACACCGGGTGCCGGTGTGGTATTGCTTGGATGGGCGAAAGGCGGAAGGCGAAGGGCGAAAAGAGTGTGCGCCCGTTGTGTCGGTTGAAGTTCCAAAGACGTGTCCCTCGTGTGGTGGAACCAATCTGGAGCAGGACACGGATGTGCTGGACACGTGGTTCTCCTCCGCATTGTGGCCGTTCTCCACGCTTGGGTGGCCGAGTGAGACGAAGGACCTCAAGACGTTTTACCCCACCAGCGTGCTGGTTACCGGGTTCGACATTCTTTTCTTCTGGGTGGCTCGCATGATGATGATGGGGCTGAAGTTCATGGGAGACGTCCCGTTCCGCACGGTCTACATCCACGCCCTCGTGCGGGACGCGGAAGGGAAGAAGATGAGCAAGTCGAAGGGCAACGTGATCGATCCGCTGGAGATCATGGACGAGTACGGCACGGACGCCCTTCGCTTTACGCTGGCTTCGATGGTGATGCTGGGGCGCGATGTGAAACTGAACTGGGAGCGGATCGAGGGCTACAAGCACTTCATCAATAAGCTCTGGAACAGCGCGAGATTTGTGCTGCGCAACGCCGGAGGCACGTCGGTGATCCCTCCGAAGACGCAAGAGCTCGGTCCGTACGATCGATGGATTCTGTCGCGTCTTCAGGACGCGATCGGTCGGACGTCGGCGGCCCTCAACGACTATCGATTCAGTGACGCGGCGGACACGATGTACCACTTCGTTTGGAACGACTTCTGCGACTGGTATCTGGAGATGGCCAAACCAGGGCTTCAATCCGAGGGTGGGGCGAGTGACGGTTCTCGCCGGACCATGGTGTGGGTTCTGTCGAACATCCTGAAGCTTCTGCATCCGTTCGTGCCGTTCGTCACCGAAGAAATCTGGAGCCTGGGCAAGTTCTCCGAGGGGAGGCTGTGTTGGGAGGAGTTCCCCCTCGCCCAGCCCTCTTGGATTGACCCAGGACTTGAATCCGAGATTGAAACAGTTCGGCGGGCGATCACGGAGGGGCGGCATCAGCGTTCGACCCTGGGCGTTCCCCAGGACAAGTCTGTGAAAGTGGTTCTGGCGAGCGGTGAGGCGGAGTCGCGAAACGTGTTGGGTCGGCATCGGGACCTTGCCGTTCGATTCATCAAGGCCGATCCACTCGAGATCTCAGCTGAACTTCCTGCCATGGGCAAGGGAGGCGTGGCGATACCGCTGGGTGGTGGAACGACACTCTGCATGGAATGGGAGGGGGGACACGAGAAAGAATTGGCCGAGTTGGAGAAAAAACGCGCCTCCGTGGACGGAGAACTTCGCCGCGTGTCGGACCGTCTGGGTAAGGACGATTTTGTCCGCCGCGCGCCGGCGGAGGTGGTGGATCGTGCCCGTAAGCAGAAAGACGAGCTGGCTCGGCTGGCGGAGGATATCGACAAGCGGCTCGCCGAACTCCGGGCGTGAGCCCGCCACCCCCCTCCGAATTTGAGATTTCAAATTTGAAATTTGAGATTTTGAAGGTGGTGGTGGGGTGAGTTTCGTTCTGCCGCCTGCTGAAATTCGCCGACTCGTTCGCGAGGCGCTTCGCGAGGACCTCGGCCGCAAAGGCGACATAACATCGAAGGTCGTCGTTCCGGCATCAGTCCGCGCGGTCGCGCAGATCATCTCCAGGCAATCGAGCGTCTGTGCAGGACTTCCGTTCGTGCAGGAAGTCTACCGGCAATTGGATCGGGGCACGCGTGTACGCTTGCGGGTTCGGGACGGCCGGAGAGTTCGGAAAGGCCAAGTTCTAGCCGAAGTCCGCGGTCCCGCACGAGCCTTGCTCGCGGGCGAACGGGTGAGTCTCAATTTTCTGGGTCGGCTGGGCGGCATCGCGACGCTGACGCGCCGGTTTGTCGATGCGGTTGGTGGGTCACGCGCCGCCCCCTTTGCACGGCTCAGGGGACGGCGAAAAGAATCGCTATGGGGTCCCCGCGCCGTGATTCTGGATACGAGGAAAACGACGCCGCTGCTGAGGCAGGCGGAAAAATATGCGGTTCGAATAGGCGGTGGACGCAATCATCGAATGGGCCTCTACGACGGGTGTTTGATCAAGGACAATCATATCAAGGCGGCGGGTGGAATAGCGCCGGCGGTTCGGCGGGCAGTGTCGGTGAACGGCGGGTCCGTTATCACCGAAACCGAAAACCTGCGCCAGGTGAAGGAAGCCTGTGAGGCGGGAACATCGATCATCCTGCTGGACAACTTCCACGGCTCGTCGTTGGGCCAAGCCGTTCGATGGGTGAAGGCGCACCACCCGCGAGTCAAGATCGAGTTGTCCGGAGGGGTGAACTTGCGAAATGTGGGACGACTGGCCGGGCTGGGCGTCGACCGGATTTCCGTGGGAGCGCTCACTCACTCCGCGCCGTCCGTGGATTTGCATATGTCGATGAGGTTGCTGCCGCGCCGATCCTGATGGCGGAACTCCCTTCCGATCTCCGGAATCTGGAATCCCGACTGGAGGGCTGTTCCGTTCTCAGAAGGGTGGTCTGCTTTTCGGAGATCGAGTCGACCAGCGAACACCTGAAAGCCCTCGCGCGAGCGGGCGAAGAAGAGGGAATGGTCGTGATCGCCGATCACCAGACGGCGGGGCATGGACGCCACGGGCGTTCCTGGTACTCGCCGCCAGGTGTGAATCTCTACTTGTCCGTCCTGCTGCGCCCCTCAATCGAGCCGTCCAAGGCCCCCTTGCTTTCCCTTTTCGCCGCCGTCTGCGTGGCGGAGAGCGTGCGCGCCGTGTGCGGTATCCGGGCGGGCATCAAGTGGCCCAACGATATTCTCCTTCGGGGTAAGAAGTGTTCCGGAATTCTGGTTGACATGGAGGGAGGGTCGCGGGGAGTGGACTGGGTAGTGGTGGGGATCGGGCTGAACGTCAACGGGCGCGACTGGCCGGAGGAGATCCGTCCCACCGCCACCTCGTTGGCCGAGCAATCGGGCAGAAGGTTCGACCGGGGAGTCGTGGGCTCCACGTTGATCGGCAGGATGGACTCAGAGTATGTGAAGGCTCTCGGCGATGGATTTGCGTCCGTGCGTGAAAAATGGTTGGCGTATGATATGCTCTCCGGCGAAAGGATCCGCTTGACGGAACGGGGAACCGTGACCGAAGGTGTGGTTATCGGATACGACGATCTCGGAGCCATCATTCTCGGAGATGAGGATGGATCGCGGCGAAAAGTGTTCTCCGGCGAGGCGGAAAGGGTGGCGAGGGTCTGATGCTGCTGGCCGTGGATGTCGGAAATACAAACACCGTGCTGGGCGTGTTCGATGGTCCGAAATTGTTGCACGATTGGCGGATTGCAACCGAGAAGGGCCGCACCGCCGATGAGTACGGGATCTTCATCATGAGCCTGCTCGAGAGGAAAGGACTTGATCCTGCCGTCGTCGAGCACCTGATTGTGTCCTGCGTGGTCCCACCCGTGCTCTTTCCCATGGAACAGATGGGAGAGAAATATTTTCACGCCCGGCCGCTTATCGTCGGGCCGGGGATCAAGACCGGCATGCCGGTCCTGTACGACAACCCTCGGGAAGTGGGCGCGGATCGGGTGGTGAATGCGGTTGCGGCTTTCGAGTCGTGCCACCGGGAGTGCCTGGTCGTGGATTTCGGAACAGCGACGACGTTCGATTGTATATCCAGGAAAGGTGAGTACATCGGGGGAGTCATCACGCCGGGCATCGGGATCTCTCTGGAAGCGCTGGTCTCGCGCACCTCGAAGCTTCCGGGCGTCGAAATTGTCCGGCCGGAGCGGGTTATCGGCAAGAACACCATCCAAAGCATTCAGTCCGGCATGTACTACGGGTATCTCGGTCTCGTGGAGGAGATGGTCCGGCGTTTGAAGCGCGAAGTGGGCGCCGAGGCGCGGGTGTTCGGGACCGGCGGACTCGGGGGCCTGATCGAGCGCGATGCCACGTGCATTGATGAATGGGACGAGATGCTGACGCTCCGCGGACTAAAGATCATCTTCGACCGGAACGTGGGGGAACGATGAAGAAAGCCGTCCTGGGGCTAGTCCTGACGGGTCCCTGCTGGCTCCTTATGCTTCTGGGATGGGGGTGGGGGGATCTTGCCTCGTTTTTTTCCTCCTGGGAAAGGGCGGTCGCGCTCGCTTCTCTCTGGCCAATGTTTTGGGCGGGCCTGGCCGCAGGCATCAGGCTTTCGGGCCCCGCCCAATCGGAATCGAGACTCCAGGCGATCATCCCGCCTTTCGTAACGGGAGGCTTTGCCCTCGGTATGTTTGCGCTTCCGAGAATGGATCACCTCGGATCGCCTGTATGGATGATCCTCGCCTACCCGGAAATCTACCGACCTCTGGGACTGGCTCTGATGCTGGCTGGTCTCGGCGTTGCGTCCTGGGCGCTTCTGACGCTGAGACGCTTCTTCAGCCCAAGAATCATGGTTCAGAAGGATCATCAGCTCATTCGCCGGGGGCCCTATCAGTGGATTCGCCATCCCTTCTATCTGGGGCTGATCTTGTTGTCGATCGGTTTCCCTTTGGTGTTCAGATCATGGCTGGGAATGCCCGTGACGATACTTTTCTTCCCGGCTGTAGCGTGGCGCATGACCATCGAGGAGAAACTTCTTGGCGACGCTTTCGGTGCAGCCTATGAAGAATACAAGAAAACATCTTGGCGGCTGTTGCCGCATGTCTATTGAGAGGAGGAAGCCGATGAGAAGCGGGGTGCAAATCGTATCCGTTCTCGGGGCGTTGATCCTGCTCGCGGGGTCCGCTTGGGCGGGGAAAACAGACCACAAGCCCGACCGGGAAGCCTGGATTGAGGAGCTGGGACTGAGCAAAGACCAGCAGGCAAGAATCGAGGGCATCCGGAAGGAGCATCGCGAGCTGGTGAAGAAGATCAAATCTGAACGCGAATCGCTGATGAAAGACCTCACGAAGTTGGTGAAAGAAAAAGCCGCGGATGCCGATCTTCAGGGGAAAGTGGATGCCCTGCACCATCTCAAGAAGCAGGTGGGCGAGGCAATGGACAGGCACATGGAGAACCTCCGGGGCGTCCTGACGCCGATCCAGCAGGCCAAGTTCGTCCTCTGGATGGACAAGCACCGCGGCTCCAACGGGAAGCCCGGCACAGGCGAAGACTGAAGCGTTGCTGGCGCCGACTTAGGCGCCCAGGTAGGCTTCCTGGACGCGGGGATTGTCGAGGAGGTCCTTGCTCGGGCCATGGAGGGTGATTGATCCCGTCTCGATGACGTAGGTGTAGTCCGAATCTTGAAGGGCCAGTTTCGCATTCTGCTCAACCAGGAGCAGGGTAACTCCTTCCTGATGGATTTTCAGAAGCGCGTCGAAGACCAGCGTGACCATCTTGGGCGCAAGCCCGAGTGAAGGCTCGTCAATCATCAGGAGTTTTGGAGAGGCCATGAGGGCGCGGCCCAGGGCCAGCATTTGTTGCTCCCCGCCGGAGAGGGTTCCGCCCAATTGACGGGCCCGCTCTTTGAGCCGCGGGAAGAGCTGAAATACATGCTCCAAGCCGCCATTTTGCTGTGTGGCCAACGGCCTTGCGAAAGTAGCCATCTTGAGGTTTTCCTCGACCGACAAGTTGGGGAAGATTCTCCGACCCTCGGGAATCAGGACGAGACCGGAGCGGGCGATCGCGTACGCGGGCCGTCCCAGAATCGGCACGTCCTCGAATCTGATTTCCCCCCGCTTGGAGGGCACGAGACCGGCAATGGCCCTGAGGAGCGTCGATTTCCCTGCACCGTTCGCACCGATCAACGTGACGATCTTCCCCTTGGGCACTTCGAGTGTGGCGCCATGGAGCGCCTGGATCCCGCCGTAGAACACCTCGAGATGGTGGACGCTAAGCATGAGCTTCCTGCCCTGTGTACGCTTCGATGACGGACGGATCGCGGCGCACCTCGTCGGGATTCCCTTCCGCAATCTTCACGCCGTGGTCCATCACGGTAATCCGCTCACACAGACCCATCACCAGTTTGACGTCGTGCTCGATGATTAGAATAGTCAGTCCAAATTGAGTCCGAACGGAGCCGATAAAGGATTTCAACTCGTCCTTTTCCCGCGTATTCATCCCGGCCGCGGGCTCATCCAGAAGGAAGACCTTCGGCTTCAGGGCGAGTGCCCTGAGAATTTCGAGACGCCGTTGGTGCCCGTAGGGCAGGGACTGTGCGCGCAATGAAGCGTGCGGCCCGAGATGGACCGCATCGAGCAGCTTCCTCGCCGAGGCTTCCAATTGCCGCTCCTCGCGGCCCTTCCGCGGGAGTCTGAAAACGGCTCCGAGGAGGTCCTGTCTTACCTGCGTGTGAAACCCGATAAGGAGATTTTCCAGAACCGTGAGATCCGGAAAGAGCCGAATATTCTGGAACGTGCGGCCAACGCCGAGCGCCGCGATCCGGTGGGGCTGCCAGCCGGTCACTTTGCGGCCGGAGATCTCAACGCCTCCCGCGACGGGTCGGACGAAACCGGAGATGGCATTGAACACGGTGGTCTTACCGGCGCCGTTGGGGCCGATAAGGCCATGGATGGAGCCGGTTGGCACCTCCAGGTCGAGGGAGGACACGGCCTCGAGTCCTCCGAAACGGATGGTGAGCCCGGACAGATGGATCGAACGCATCAAACCGCCTTGGTCTTGCGCGCGAACATCCGCCAGGAGAATTCGACCGGCCCGAAGAGCCCGCGGCGGAAGAACAGCATGATGAGGATCAGCAGGAGCGAAAAAATAACCATGCGGAGGCCGGGTATGCCGGGGAGTTCGTGTCCGGCGAGGAGGTGGGGTTCTTCCACGAAACGAAGGAACTCGGAGCCGAACGCGAAAAGAAACGAAGCGACCGTGGCCCCCGTCATGCTGCCCAGTCCGCCGATCACGATGATGATGAGCAGATTGAACGTGAAGAAAAATGTAAACAGTTTCGGGTCCACGGTCGTGAGCAAATGGGCCAGCAGCCCCCCCCCAATGGCTTGGAAAAACGCACTGATGACAAAAGCGAGCATCTTGAACCGGAAGACGTTCACTCCAACGGCCCGGGCCGCCGATTCATCTTCACGGATCGCGCGCCACGCCCGGCCCGTCGATGAACGGATCAGACCCGTGAGGATGAAGAGCGTCACGGCGAGCCAGACAAACGTAGTGGTCAGTGTGGTCTTGGCCGGCAGCCCTTTCAGCCCCAAAGGTCCGTTGGTGATGCTGATCCAATTTGTTGCGAAGATGCGGATGATCTCACCGAACCCGAGGGTGACGATGGCCAGATAGTCGCCTCGCACGCGGAAGACGGGAAAGCTGAGCAGGAAGGCGACGCCCGCTGAGAGCAGACCGGCGAGGAGGAGAGCCGGGAGAAAGGGGATCGAGAGATGGGCGAGAGGGCTGACGATGGGTTCGATGGCGTAGGACATCGCCTTCTCTTCCGGCGAAAGGGTGAGGATGGCCGTCGCGTAGGCTCCGATGGCGGCGAAAGCATTCGGTTGGAGGGAAAATTGCCCCGTGACACCGTTCACCAAGTTGTAGCTGGTGGCCATGATGGCGTAGATGGCCGAGACGGTGAGGATCTGGATAAGGTAGGAGGAGTCCGTCGATTCAATCCAACGAACGGCCACGAACAGGGCGGCCACCGCCGCGAGGGTCAGCCATCGAGTGCTTTTCATTCAGGCAGATCTTCTCCCATGATTCCTCTCGGTCTGATCAGCAGAATTCCGATCAGAATGAAGAAGGCGAGGGCATCGCGATAGCCTGAGAGTTCGGGGAGGAAGGCGACGAACAGCACTTCCAGTCCCCCCAGGACGAGGCCCCCGAGCGCGGCGCCCGGAACGCTGCCGATCCCTCCAAGAACGGCGGCCACAAACGCCTTGATCCCCGGCATGACGCCCATCAGGGGGGTGATCGAAGTGAACTTGATCGACCACATGATGCCTCCGACGGCGGCGAGCGCCGACCCGAGCGCAAAGGTCAGCGTGATCACGCGGTTCACGTTCACGCCCATGAGCTGGGCCGTTTCGCGGTCGCGCGAGATCGCCCTCATGGCCATGCCGGTTCGGGTGCGGTAGATGATCCAAAACGTCACCGCGAGGACCACCGCCGTTCCGGCCGGGATCCACACGCTGAGGAGCGGGAGGGATATGCCCCCGATGTGCAAGACTCGATCAAACAGCCCGATGGCTGGGAAGGCGAGGGGGCGTCCTCCAAAGACGACGATCCCGATGTTTTCCAGGAACAGCGAGGCCCCGATGGCCGTGATCAGGAGTGAGAGCCGCGGGGCGGTCCGAAGGGGCCGGTAGGCCGCTCGCTCGATGGCAACGCCCAGGAGCGCGGTGCCGCAAACGGCCACCCCGAAAGCGGCGGGCCAAGGGAGCCGGGTCAGGGCGAAGGTGGCGATGTACGCGCCCACCATCATGACATCGCCGTGCGCGAAGTTGATCAATCGGAGCACGCCATAGACCAGTGTGTACCCAATGGCGATGAGGGCGTAGAGGCTTCCGAGGGAAAGCAGGTTGACGAGCTGTTGGAGAAGAAGTTCCACTATCAGTCGTGAAGCCGAAAATCGTGATCCCGTGAACCGGTTGGATCGATCGGGATCACGGTCTTACGGGATCACGGGTTCACGATTCAGGGATTGACCGTTGTGACGTAGACGAACTCGCCCTTTTCGACTTTCTTCACCACCGCGGATTTCACCGCGTTATGCTTCTCATCCATCGAGATGATGCCGGAGACGGCTTCGAAGCCCTTCATTTTCTCCAATTCGTCGCGGATCTTTTCCGGTTCGAAGCTCTTGGCCTTCTCGATGGCTTCCGCCAGCATGAAATAGGCGTCCGCCCCGAGCGCCCCGAGGGCGTCCGGCGCCTTGTTGAATTTCGCGCGGTAGGCTTCGACGTATTTCCTGCCAATGGCCGTAGTCGCGGATTTCTCGTCGAAATGGGTGGAGAAGTAGAACCCTTCCACCGCCTCACCCCCCAGCTTGAGCAGCTCCGGCGCTTCCGCGCCATCGCCGCCGAGAATCGTCGACTTCAGCCCGAGACCACGGGCCTGCTTCGAAACCAGTGCCGCCTCCTGGTAGTAACCGGTAATCACCAGAACGTCCGGAGGCGTACCCTTCAGCACGGTCAGTTGCGGAGAGAAATCCTGATCGTTGGTCTGATAGCGCAGCTCTTTGATCACCTTGCCGCCGCCTTTTTCAAAGGTGGTCTTGAAATAGTTGGACAGCCCCACGGAGTAGTCCTGCGCGATGTCCGTCAGCAATGCCGCGGTCTTGGCCTTGAGATTCTGTAGGGCGAAATTGGCGATGACCTGACCCTGGAAGGGATCGATGAAACACGCCCGAAAGACATATCTCTTGCCCTGTGTCACGAGCGGGTTGGTGGACGAGGGGGAAATTTGTGGAATCTTTTTCGACTCCGCCACGGAACTGATGGCCATGGACCGGGAGGAAGCCACCTCGCCAAGGATGGCGATGACTTTGTCGCGCTGAACAACGCGCTGGGCGGCATTGGCGGCCTCGATCTTGTCGCTCTTGTTGTCCACGAGCACGAGCTCCAAATCCGCGCCGAGCACTTTCGGCTTCATCTCCTTGGCGATCTGAATGCCCGTCCACGTCATGTCCCCGAAGGCCGCCGTGTCGCCCGTCATGGAGAGAACGACACCGACCTTGGCTTTCTCCGGAAGGGCGGGATCGGCCGTAACGAGGAACGAAGAGAGAGCGAGGAGTAGGTTGATCATGTTCAGGGATTACCAATTCACCGGATTGGCGTCAAGCCGCGGGCATGGTAGATATGAGCCGGCATGGACTCATTTCGAGATTGCTTCGCTTTGCTCGCAATGACGTTGGGCTGTCCTGGCGAGGCTGTTTCGCCGGATGGCGGACGCCGTGGCCATCTCACCCTGGTTCTTCAGGCCACTTAGGGCTGGAGATCGGCGATGATCGACTACGAGAAGGAACTCAACCCACAGCAATGGGAGGCCGTCCGCCATGTGGAAGGGCCTCTCCTGATTCTGGCGGGGGCGGGGAGTGGAAAAACCCGAGTGCTGATCTATCGGATCGCCCATCTCGTCGAAAAGCACGGCGCACTTCCCTCGCAAATCCTGGCGTTGACCTTCACCAACAAGGCGGCCGACGAAATGCGTTCGCGGATCGAGAGTATTCTGACGCGCGAAGGCATCCGGCCGGATGGGCTGACGATGGGCACGTTTCATTCGGTCTGCCTGCGCCTCCTCCGCCGCTACGGCAGTCTGATTGGAACACCTCCTAACTTCGTGGTGTACGACGAGGACGACCAGGAGAAACTGTTGACCCACGCCCTGGAGGTGCTCGATCTCAGCACGGAGACAAATCCCGTGAGATACATCCACGGTAGGATTCAAAGACTGAAGGATCGGGGGGCCGGTCCCGAGAAGGTGAATACGGACGACTTCTTCGGTGAGCGGCTCCGGAAAATCTACGAGGCTTACGAGAAATTGTTGAAAGAATCCGCCGCGCTCGATTTCGGCGATCTATTGGTCTACGCCGTTCGGCTCCTGGACGAGCGTCCGGAAGTCCTGGAGGCGTGTCGGCGGCGATGGTCGTTCCTGGAGGTCGATGAGTACCAGGATACCAATGCCGTCCAGTTCGACCTGCTCCGAAGGCTCGCCGGGCCGACGGGGAATCTGTGTGTCGTGGGGGATGACGATCAGTCGATTTACCGATGGAGGGGGGCGGAGCTGAAGAACATTCTCGACTTCGAGCGCCACTTCAAGGAATGCCGGGTCATCAAATTGGAGCAGAACTACCGGTCCACCCAGTCCATTCTCACGGCGGCTTCGAACGTGGTCCGGCGGAACGTGGGGCGCAAAGGGAAGGAACTGTGGACGGAGAATCGGAAAGGCGATCCGCTCACGCTCCTCGTGGCGGAGAATGAGTCCGACGAGGCCGAGCAGGTGTGCGCGGAAATCCAATCGCTGACCAAGCGGGGACGATTCCGTCCCAGCGACATGGCCGTGTTCTACCGCACGAATGCCCAATCCCGTGTGTTCGAGGAGCAACTGGCCGAGTGGGGGATCGATTACCAGGTGATCGGCAGCCTGCGGTTCTACGAGAGGAAAGAAATCAAAGATGTGCTGGCTTTTCTGCGCCTCCTCTCCAATCCCGTGGATCGGATGAGTTTTATTCGAATTGTGGGAGCGGTTTCCTGGGGAATCGGAGACGCCACCGTCGGGAAGCTGGATGTCTTGCGCGGCCAGAAAGGGATCGACTTTGTCGGCGCGGTGGAAACGGCTTCGCAAGACCCGGCCTTCAAGGGACGCTCGCGAACGGGACTCGAACGGCTCCGCGCCTTTCTGGAGCGACTTAAGAAGGAGCGCGAGCGGCTCCCCACGGACGCCTATCCCGATCTGGCTACATTTGTAGTGAAGGAGTCAGGCTATCTCGATGCACTCGCGGTTCAGCATCCGGAGGATTTCGACAACCGGCGCGACAACCTCCGGCAACTGGTCACCGGCATGAAGGACTATGCATCGCGGAACCCCGAGAGCACGTTGGACGACTATCTGTCCTACGTCACCCTTCTCACGCGGGCGGACGACTTTTCCGAAGGGCCCGAGCGCGTGGCTCTCATGACGTTGCACTGCGCCAAGGGACTCGAATTTCCCGTGGTGTTTTTGGTGGGCATGGAGGAGGAGCTTTTCCCCTTGCGGAGGCGGGACTCGGACGATTTCGATCTGGAAGAGGAGCGTCGCCTCTTCTACGTGGGGATGACTCGGGCCAAAGACCGGCTGTACCTCTCGTTCGCCAAGGTCCGCCAACTTTTCGGAAGTGTTCGGTACAAGCGTCCTTCGAGATTCCTCGGCGAGCTTCCTTCGAACCTCATCGAGGTCCGCGGCGCCAATCCCACTATCGAGGTTTGACCTCCATGGGAATATGTATTGATAGTATTAGTATATAGAGACAAGTGTGATTTACGTCACAAGAACTTAAAGTCAAGCTAAAGTTCTTTCTCCGATTGCCGATAGTGGTTCATATGACGCTTGAACCTATATTCAATAAGGGGCATAATTTCGTTTCGATAGGGAGGCAGCCATGGCAATGCGAATAAACGACGATTCACCGGCGATCGGGGCACGGAACAACATCAATCGGAACTTCGGAGCGGCCAATCTCAACATAGGCCGGCTGTCCTCCGGCAACAGAATCCAGCGGGCAGGTGACGATCCCGCGAATCTCGTCATCTCGCAGCGATTGAAGGCGGACATCGTTTCGCAGGACACCGCGATCCAAAACATCAACCAGGCCGCCCCCCAGCTTCAAACGGCGGACAGTGCTTTGTCCTCACAGCAGGATATCCTGGTCCGTCAGCGCGAGTTGGCCATGCAGGCCGCCAACGGCACGACCGACGATGCCGCTCGGTCCGCGCTGAATAATGAATTCCAGCAACTTGGCCAGGAGTTCGATCGGGTCGCCAATACGACGGAAGTGGGCGGCAACACTCTGGCGAACGGGGGAACGGTCAGCGTCCAAGCCGGCACCACTGCCGGAGCTGAAAGCCAAGTGAATGCTACTATTCCTCAATCGACGACGGCAACGCGCGGCGCCGACCCGGCGGCGGCTCCCCCGATCACCGCACTCAGCACACAAGATCTTTCAAGTCAGGCCAATGCTCAGGAAGCTCTACGATCCATCGACACTGCGATGAACCAGATTTCGATCGACCGGGGCAATCTCGGAGCATCGATCAACAGGTTGGAAGTCGGCCAGCGCAATCTGGAGAACCAGAACGTCAACACGAGGGCGGCCAACAGCCAGATTGCCGACACGGACTTTGCGAACGAGGTGGCCGCGCTCACCCGAAACAAGATCGTGGGCCGCGCGGGCATCGCCGCCGCGGCGCAGTTCAACAACCTCCGCGGCAGCGCCCTCCGCCTCATGGGCGGCGGCGGGTAGACCCCATAAACCTTCCTATCGCCGTCCTTGGAGCGTAGCGGAAAGGGCGGCGGGTAGGCCTTCCGGACTATTCATTTGATTTCCGCGCCTACCGCTCCATGATGGGGTGGTGCACGCCGCTGAATTCCTCGCGTCCCTCGCCCGGGCCTCGACCCTGAAGCGGGTTTACTTTTTCTTCGGCGAAGAATCGTATTTCTTCCGGATCGGCCTCGGGGAACTGAAGAAACGCTTCTTGCCCGACATCGTTCCCGCCGTCGAGCACGTCAAGTTCGACTTCTCACTCACGCGCATGCTCGCGCACCTGACGACCACCGGTCTGTGGTCGGGTAAACGCATGGCGCTCCTGTACGGGGCCGAATCGCTGGCCAAGAAAGACCACAAGACCCTCGGAGAATATTGCGGCGCCCCGGCGCCCGATTCGCTCCTCATCATTCGGGACGAAGGATGGGAAGTCCCTTCCTGGCTTAAAGCGGGCGCAAACGTTGAAGTCGTTCAGTGCAAGCCCGTGCGTGGAGCCGATCTTGGAACGTGGGTGGACCGTCTCCTCACCGAGCACGGCGTCCGTTTGGACCCCGAGGCCAGGGATTGGCTGATCGATCGGGCGGGAAACTCGCTGACGGAGATCGACCAGTGCGCGAGAAGGATTTCGTGGGTGCAGTCGGAAGCGACCAAGCCGTTGGGCATTGAAGACATCCGCGATTGCGTGGCCGATACCGCGGAGCGCACCGCGTATCAACTGGGTGAAGCGGTGGTCAGACGCCAGGCCCCCGCCGCCCTCCTCTCCCTGGAAAAATTGATCGAATGGGCCGATTCGCCACTCATGGTCATCGGCGGCTTGGCCGGCTACGTTCGACGCGAAATAGCGCCGCCGAAAAATGCGTGGCGAAGTTCCGGTCCCTCGATTTCCGGTGAGGAAGGTCTTCGACTCCTGTCGATTCTGGCGAAACTGGATTCCGAGGTGAAAAGCAGCCGGCTGTCCGACGCTATCTTGATGCGGCGGGCGCTGTTTTCTCTGCTAGAAACGCGTTGAATCGGCGGACGAGGCGGGAGACTCGCCGGTTGGCCTCGTTCCGGTGGATCACCCCGCGCGAGGCGGTGTGCTGGATCCGGGCGACGGCTTCGCCCAGAAGTGTCTTGGCTTTTTCCGACTCCTTTTCCTCGATGGCCCGGAGAACGGCTTTCACGGATCGCATCATGTGGGACAGGTGATAGAGATTCCGCGCCCTCCGGTTCTTGATCTTCCGGAGCTCTTTGATCGGCGATGCATGCCTGGCCATGACGCGGTCTTATAGCGGAGTGTGGCGCCAAATGCAAGTGTAGCGAATCGTAATCCCGTGAAACCGCGAATCGTGAACGGGAAGGAACTTGGAAGAAGGCTCTTTCGGGATCACGGGCTCACCGGCTCACGACTTCGTCACGCCCCGTGGCACTTCTTGTACTTCTTGCCGCTCCCGCAAGGGCAGGAATCGTTTCGCCCCACCTTGGGAAGCTCGCGCTTGACGGTCGTCACCTTGGGCGGGGGGCCCGGCCTTCGGGCGCCGATGGGAATGGGCCCGGCGGCCGGCCCGGGTTGAGCGGCGACTACCGGCACCGGAGCGCTCTCCGAGGCGCCCGGATGGGATTCCATCGTTTGCATCGGTCTCGACATCGCGGCGGGAAGGCGGATCTCCTCCTTCTCGGGGACTCGCACTTGGACCTTGAAGAGCTTTTCCACCGAATCCATCGCGAATCGCTCCATCATGTCGGAGAACATGTCGAACGCCTCCCTTTGATACTCACGCAGGGGGTCCTTCTGGCCGTACCCGCGGAGCCCAATGCCGTCCTTCAGGTGGTCCATACTGAGCAGGTGGTCCTTCCATAGCTGATTGATCGTGCTGAGCAGGATGTACCGTTCCAGTTGGCGCATGATCGGGGTGCCCGTCTCGGTCTCTTTCTGTTCATAGCGCTTGGAGACGAGTTCCGTCAGCACCTCGATGGCCGCATCGAGACCCTGGAGTTCATCCGGGTTGATCTGCGAATCCGTGTGGACGTCACATTGTTTGAAGAGCATCTTCCGCAGCCCGTCGACATCCCACTGATCGCGCCCGCCCTTCTCCGGGATGTACTGCGGCACGATGATATCGAGGGTGTCCTCCGTGAGTTTCACGACTTCATCCTTCAGATTCGGCTCGCCGAGGAGCTTCCGGCGGTAGGTGTAGACAACTTCCCGCTGCTTGTTCATGACATCGTCATACTCCAAGAGGTGCTTGCGGATATCGAAGTTATGCGCCTCGACTTTCTTCTGGGCCGTTTCGATGGCGCGGGTGACCCAGGGGTGTTCGATCGGCTCATCGTCCGGCAGTCCGAAGCGCTCCATGATGCTGCGAACGCGGTCCGACGCGAAGATCCGCATGAGGTCGTCTTCGAGGGAAAGATAAAAACGGGAGGATCCCGGATCGCCCTGCCGGCCGGATCGGCCGCGGAGCTGATTGTCGATGCGCCGCGCCTCGTGCCGCTCCGTTCCGATGATGTGTAGCCCGCCGGCGGCCACCACCTCCTCGCGTTCCTTCGCGCACTGTTCGCGATACTTGGCGATGATCTCGTCCCTTTCCTCGGGGGAGGCGCTGGGTTTCATCACCGTGAGCGCCAGCATCTCCGGATTTCCTCCGAGGACGATGTCGGTGCCGCGGCCCGCCATATTGGTGGATATCGTCACCGCCGCCTTCCGCCCGGCTTGGGCGATGATCTCGGCCTCCCTCTCATGCTGCTTGGCGTTGAGAACGTTGTGCTTGATGCCGTCGCGTTTCAGCATTCCGGCAAGGTGTTCCGACTTCTCAATCGATATCGTGCCGACCAGCACCGGCTGGCCCTTCGCGTGAACGTCTTTGATCTCGCCGACGATCGCGTTGAACTTCCCTTTCTCGTTCTTGTACACGAGATCGGCGTAGTCCTGCCGGACCATCGGCCGGTGCGTCGGGATGGTGATGACCTCCAGGTTGTAAATCTGCTCGAATTCGGAGGCTTCGGTCGCGGCTGTGCCGGTCATCCCCGCGAGCTTGTCGTACATGCGGAAATAGTTTTGAAAGGTGATCGTGGCGAGCGTCTGGTTCTCGCGCTCGATCTTGAGCGACTCTTTCGCCTCGACGGCCTGATGGAGCCCCTCGCTCCAGCGGCGGCCCGGCATGAGCCGCCCGGTGAATTCATCCACGATCAGCACCTTGCCGTCCTTCACCACGTAATCCACGTCCAGCTTGAACAATTCGTGAGCCTTGAGGGCCTGATTGACGTGGTGAACGATCTCGATGTGGTTCGGATCGTACAGGTTTTCGACGTTCAGCATTTTTTCGACTTTTCCGATGCCCTCCTCGGTGAGCATGACGCTACGGGCTTTTTCATCGACCGTGTAATCGCCGGTATACGTCTTGGTGCCGTCTTCTTGCTTGGTCTCCTCGCCCTTCGTGAGTCGGGGGATGATCCGATCGACCGTATAGTATTTATCGGTGCTGTCCTCGGCGGGTCCCGAGATGATGAGCGGTGTGCGCGCTTCATCCACAAGGATCGAGTCCACTTCGTCCACGATCGCGAAGTTCAACTCCCGCTGAACGTATTCCTCGATGGAATATTTCATGTTGTCCCGGAGGTAGTCGAACCCGAACTCGTTATTCGTCCCGTAGGTGATGTCCGCCCCGTAGGCCTCCTTGCGCGAGCAGGGCTGGAGCCTCACGCCGAACTTGCCCTGTTTGGGGTCCCATTTGAGCCGGAAGGAGGCCTCGTGTTGGATGACGCCGACCTCCAAACCCAACGCGAGATAGATCGGACCCATCCACTGGGCGTCGCGCCGGGCGAGGTAGTCGTTCACGGTGATGAGATGGGCCCCAAGGCCGGTGAGGGCGTTGAGATAGATGGGCAGCGTGGCCACGAGCGTCTTCCCTTCTCCCGTTTTCATTTCCGCGATTTTGCCCCGATGGAGGACGATCCCGCCGATGAGCTGGACATCGAAGTGCCGCAGCCCGATGAAGCGCCGGGAAACTTCGCGGACCGTGGCGAAGGCCTCCGGCAGAATGGCATCGATCTCCTCGCCCTTTTCGATCCGTCCTTTCAGCTTGGCCGTCTGGGCGGCCAGGGCTTCATCGTTGAGCTGGGAAAGAGTCGGCTCAAGGGCGTTGACCTCGCGCACCAGCGGCCAAAGGCCGCGGACGTACCGCTCGGTCTTCGTCTTGAATATTTTTTCGAGGATCCAACGCATCATGGCGCGGTCACCATTCTACGGGAGGGTCTGGCGAAATGCCATGCGCCGAGGGGACGGAGAAGGCCCGCGGGACGGGCGCTAAATGCGCCGGCCGGCGGCTTCGGCAAACTTTCGCAGCTCCGCCATCAGCAACGCGAATTTCTTCGGCTTGAGGGATTGTCCGCCGTCGCTCAGTGCCTTGTCGGGCTGATTGTGAACCTCGATAATGAGCCCGTCCGCGCCGCAGGCCACGGCCGCCTTCGCCATGGGGGAGACGTACTGCCAGTACCCCGTGCCGTGGCTCGGATCCACAATCACGGGCAGGTGCGTCTTCTCCTGAAGGACGGGGACCGCATTGAGATCCAAGGTGTTGCGGGTCGACGTCTCGAACGTCCGGATTCCGCGTTCACACAGAATGACGTTTTCATTGCCGCCCGAAAGCACGTACTCGGCGCACAAGAGAAACTCCTGAATCGTGGTCGACAGTCCTCTTTTCAACAGGACGGGTTTCTTCGCCTTGCCGAGCACTTTGAGGAGCGCAAAGTTCTGGGCGTTTCGCGCGCCCACTTGAATCACATCCGAATACTCTTCGAACAACGAAGCATCCGCAGGATCCACAATTTCGGTCACGATGGGCAGCCCCGTCTTCTCCCTGGCCTTCGCGAGCAACTTGAGACCTTCTTCCTCCAAACCCTGGAACGCGAACGGAGATGTTCGCGGTTTGAAGGCCCCTCCACGGAGGAACCGGGCCCCGGCTTTCTTGACTTCCTCGGCGACCCCGATGATCTGCTCCTGACTTTCGACGGAACAGGGGCCTGCGATCACGGCAATCTCGTTCCCGCCCAATTGAACGCCGTTGATACGGATCGGTGTGCGTTCTTTCTTGTATTCCTTGGAGGCCAGCTTGAAGGGTTCCAGGATAAGGACGACCTTTTCCACGCCGTTGAGCTGTTCCAGCGACTCCTTGGCGGTGGCCTTTCCCCGCTCATCACCCACGGCGGCAATGACCGTCCGCTCCACCCCCGTGATCAAATGGGGGGTGTAACCCAGTTCGACAACTTTTTGGCGGACGGCCTCGACCTTTTCGCGCGAGGCGCCCTTTTGCATGACTACGACCATGGGTGGATCTCCTTCGACATGGAAGCGTACATTATAGGTTTGTCTCCCCGCCGAATCAAATCAAGTTTGTCATGAGGTCGCCCCGTGCTAAACTTTGGAGGATGGAGGTTCCCCAGCGCTTGACTCAATTGGAGAAGGACCTCACGCTCCTCCTTCGGCAGTACGATCAATACCTCAACGGCGGGGAGCAGATGGAACCGCTGACCCTCCTCGGCAAGGTGGAACGCGAGGTCCTGGCGTTGTCGCACCTGCCCACCATGAACACGAGCCAGCGTTTCCGATTGAACACGCTCACGTCCCGGTTCTACACCAACCGGAACCGGTGGCGGAAAATTCTCCGAGACCGGGAGGCCAAAGCCGCCGATGAGCCACAAGCGTGAAGCGAGTGGCACTTTCGGCCTTTTCGGCGGACAGAGTGTCGTAGGGACGTTGTTAGTATTATTTGTTTATGATAGAGTGGACGAATCATGCCGCGGATGGCGCGACTGGATACCCCGGGCACCCTGCATCACGTGATGGGACGCGGGATTGTCCGGCAAGCCATCTACACGAACGACGGGGACCGCGGAGACTTCTTGGATCGCGTGGGCCGACTGGCGGGGGAGAAGGCATGGGCGGTCTACGCGTGGGCCCTGATTCCGAACCACTTCCACCTATTGGTTCGAACGGTGGGGATGCCCCTGTCGCGCAGCATGAGGCGACTAATGACGGGATATGCGGTGTCGTTCAATCTGCGGCATTGTCGGGCGGGGCACCTGTTCCAGAACCGATTCAAATCGATTGTGGTGGAGGAGGAGGGTTATTTCCTGGAGTTGGTGCGGTACCTGCATTTGAATCCGCTGCGGGCCGGCGTGGTGAGGGATATGGAGGAGTTGGACGAGTACCCGTATTCGGGGCACAGCGCGTTAATGGGTCGGGTGGATCGGGAGTGGCAGGATACGGAGTCGGTTTTGAGTCGATTTGGCTCCCAGGCGGGAAGGGCGCGTTCTCGGTATCGCGAATACGTGGAAGCGGGGAGGGATCAAGGCCGTCGCCCGGAACTTATGGGGGGTGGATTGATCCGAAGCGCGGGGGGATGGGAATCCGTGAGGGCCATGAGGAGGGGCCGGGAGGCGTTTTTGTCGGACGAGAGAGTTCTCGGGACGGGTGAATTTGTGGAGAGGCTGGTTCGTGAGGCGGAGACGTTGGGGGAGACCCGGAGCCGGCTTCAGCGGTCTAGGGTATCCCTGCCGGTGCTCCTGGGTCGCGTATGCAGGGAGATGGGGGTGTCGGCGGAGGCGGTCTTGGGGGGGAGCCGGAGGCGGGATGTCTCGCGCGTCCGGGCTGTGGTGGCGTACGTGTGGACGGAGCACTTGGGTCGCAGCGGGAGGGCGCTGGCTCAGGCGCTGGGTGTGAGGCCGGTGTCGATTTGGCACGGCGCCCGGCGCGCGGGGGCGGGGCGCGCAGAGTGGGCGGGTAAGGTGGCTGGATGGTGCAAATAAATAATACAACTAACAACGTCCCCCCGTCCCAGCTCCGGCGTCCGGGATAGTGTGGGGGACTTCGAGGCTCCCCGTTCCACTTGACACAGTGCGTCAAAACTGTCATGCATTGCGTCATGACGCTCAAGATGAGCCTCGTTAAGAGGCGGGCTGAGCGCCGGAAAGCTTGGGGGATATTGGGGCTGGTTGGGGTGATCTCCCTGTTCTGGAGTGCATCCTCTTCGTCTTTCCCGGTGATAGAGCGGTCGTCCGCTACGATGGCCTGCCCCGTCCTGCCCATTCCCTCGCATCGGGCCATCGATTTCTATACGCGGCTCCTCTCGAGCGAGGAACGGAAATACACCCTGGAATCGAGCTTGGGGCGGTCCGGGCTCTATCTGAAATTCATTCAGGATGTGCTCTGCCAGCACCGCGTACCCCGCGCGCTGGCCTACTTGGTCCTCGTGGAAAGCCATTTCGACGCCCAGGCGGAATCCACCGCGGGCGCGAAAGGCCTATGGCAGTTGACGCCTGCGACGGCCCGGAGCCTCGGGCTTCGCGTAGACGGCATGGTGGATGAGCGGGGCGATCCGGAGCTGTCCACTTACGCGGCGGCGGTCCACTTGCGGTATCTGTTCGAGCGTTTTGGTTCCTGGGACATGGCGTTGGCGGCCTACAACGCGGGCCAAGGCCGGGTGGCGGAAGCGATTCGCGACGGCGGGACGCGGAAATTTTGGGATCTGCGGGCGCAGGAGCTGCTGCCGTATCAAACGCGCAACTACGTCCCAAAGTTCTACGCCGTCGTGCAGTTGGCCCGCGATCCCGAGCGATTCGGCCTCGGCCCGATCGAATATCTTGCGCCTCAGCCCCTCACGGGTATCCACGTGGACCCTTGGATGGACCCGAAGGCACTCGCCGTATTGCTCGGCGTGCCGGTGGGCAATCTTCGTTTCTGGAACCCCCACCTGGGGGAGGCATTCTTCACGCGGCCGGCCTCATCCTTCGGCGGGGGGGTGCGCTTTGGGAGATCTGATCCCGTGCGAGTCCGAGTGCCCTTTGACCGCGCTGCGATCTGGCAGGACTTGACGTCCTGACGGCCGCCGGCCCTCACCCGCCTCCTTTCGTGGACTTCCCCCGGGGCTTCTGGTAGGTTGCCGCGGTGCATCCGATACTCCTGAAAATCGGCCCGATCACGATCTATACGTTCGGAGTCATGCTCTCGCTGGGCTTCATCATCGGAAGTTCCATCGCGGCGCGGGGCATCCGGGAAGAAAAGGGCGACGTCCAAAAATTCTGGGACCTCTGCTTCTGGATCTTCGTGGCCGGCATCGTGGGTTCGAGACTCCACTATGTTCTCGTCAACATCGGCGACTTCTTCGACGCCTGTTTCTACCCGGAGAAGCTCGGGCTGACGGAGAGCTCCTGCGCCGAAGCGATCATGGTCTGGAAGGGCGGCTTGGCCTTCTTCGGCGGCTTCATCCTGGCTTTCCTGGTGAGCATCGCCTACCTGAAGCGGAAGGGCATCAATCCGTGGCAGTGGTCCGATATCATCGCGCCGTGCGTGTTCCTGGGACTCGGCATCGGGCGCCTCGGCTGCTTCTCCGCGGCGGACGATTTCGGGAAGCCCACGGACCTTCCGTGGGCCATGAAGTTTCCGAATCTGGTCGGCTATCCGGACCTCGAAAACGTGCCCATTCATCCCACGCAGCTCTACATGCTGGCCAAGGACGTGCTTGTTTTCCTGGTCGGTTTCGTCTGGCTCCGAAAACGGAAGCAGTTCCACGGTCAGGTGACCTTCGTATGCATCGCCCTGTACTCCTTCCTGAGATTCTGGGTGGAGGTGCTGCGAGGCGACTACCGCCGGGGCTTCATTCTTAAAGTGGATGTCCTCTCGCCGCAAGGACCAGATTTTCTCTCCAACGCTCAACTCATCGCCATTGTCCTGTTCCTGACGTCTCTGTTGATGCTTGTGATCATGAGCCGTCGCTCGAAGCCCGTTCCATCGAAAGTGAGATAGCCGGTTTCGGGTGGTGAGGCGCTGAAGATCCCCGCCTGAATTCTTCATGCCCGGTTCTGCGGTTCACTTCCACGGCGTCACCAAACGGCTGGGCGGCCGGCCTGTACTCTCCGAGCTCGAAATGGACATCCCCGAAGGGCGCGCGGTGGCGGTCATCGGCCACAACGCCTCCGGAAAAACGACGCTGCTGAACGTGATCTCCACGCTGTGGGCAATCGACGGCGGGGAAGGGAGCGTGATGGGGCTCGATCTCCGGAAGAAGAAGGGGGAGATCCGGCGGCGGGTGGGGTATGCGGCGCATGATTGCCATTTGTATGCCGAGCTCAGCGTCGAGGAAAATCTCAGGTTCTTCGCGCGTCTTTACGGAGTGGACGACTCCGCGAAGCGAATCGCCGAGATGATCGAATGGTTCCAGGTGGGGACCTACGCGCGTTCCCTGGTGCGCGAGCTCTCGGCCGGCTACCGGAAGCGCATCAGCATCATCAAGGCGCTCCTGCATCAGCCGGAAGTCCTCCTCTTGGATGAGCCCTTTGCCAATCTGGATCCCTCCGCGAAAGGCATCGTGGAGGAGGCGGTGCGGGCCTTCGCCTCGGTGGGCACGGTCGTCATGACGGCCCATTCCCTCGAGGGTGTGCCCCTCTTTGTGAAGGAAAAAGTCTTTCTGCGAAAAGGACGCGTGGCGCATCAGGATGAGGCTTCGCTCCTGACGTCGATCTGAACCATGTTGTCCCAGGCTCTCTGGATCGCGATCAAGGATATCCGGTTGGATTGGCGGACCCGCCGCGAAGTGCTCGGGCTCATCACCCTGGGCGTGGTGTGTCTCTTGATCTTTGGGCTCTCGTTCGCCGGTGGACACGGCGCCCAGAAGCCGACGACGGCGGTCCTGTTTCTCCCCTACTGGGTGACCGTACTTTTCCTGCTCCTTCTGTCCACGTTGTGGATCTTTGAGCGGGAGAGGCAGAACGGCACCCTCTCCGCCCTCATTCTGGGATGTCGGGACACATCCAGCATCTTCATCGGGAAGTGCATCGCCTATTTTGTCCGCCATGCCGTGATCCAGGCGGTGCTGATGCTTCTCTTTCTCACCTTCAACAACAAGATGACGCTCGACACCCTGGGATGGTTTGCCGTCCTCAATCTGCTGGTCACCGTCGCGTTCACGGCGCTCGGCGTGCTCACCTCGGCGATGCTGACCCAGTCGGGGGTTACCGGTTCCCTGGGTGGCGTGCTCCTTTTTCCCCTATTGATCCCGGTCATATTGGCGGCGGTGGCAGCTATGGAAGACTCTACCTTGATGACAAGCACGGGTTTCAATAACTGGATCGAGCTTCTCGTGGCCGGGGACATCCTGTTCGTTGCCTTTCCGGTCGTGATTTTTGATAAGATCATTGAGGGGTAAGACTGATGGGTGTACTTCTCATGTTGCTAGCCTACCTGCTTCTCGGGGCGGGAACCTACTTGGCTTTTGCCGAGGCGCCGGCGGAGGCGTACCAAGGCCAGCTTTACCGGCTGATCTATCTCCACGTGCCCTGCGCCTGGATGACGTTTCTGGCGTACACGGGCATGGCCCTAACCAGTGCGCTCTACCTGTGGAAGAAGAATCAACGATGGGATCGGATGGCTTCGTCCTCGGCTGAGGCGGGACTGGTTTTCAACGCCATCACGCTGATGACCGGCGCCATCTGGGGGAAGCCCGTCTGGGGCGTTTGGTGGACGTGGGACGCACGGCTCACGACCACACTGATCCTGCTGTTCATCTTTCTCGGCTACATGCTCTTGCGCGCATTCTCCGAGGATCCTGAAAAGCGGGCCCGGTTCTCCGCGGTGTATGCGTTGATCGGGTTTTTCGATATTCCCTTGATACACTTCTCCGTGAAATGGTGGAGAACGCTCCATCAGGGGCCCTCGTTCGGACCGGGGACGGAAGGGCTTGTGGGTAAGCCCATCATGATCCTGGTGCTTCTCAACTTTCACGCCTTCATTTTGTTGTACGCGAGCTGGATGGTCCGGCGTACCGCCTCGCTGAAGAAAGAAGCGGCGCAGGGGGCGGTGTCGTGACCGGTGGCTGGTCCTACATCATCGGGGGCTACGTGGTGACGTTTACCCTCATCGCCGCCTATGAGATCTTCTTGCTGACCCGAAGGAGAAAATCGTGACCAAGACCCGATGGATCGCCCTGGCCGTGGCGGTGCTGGCCGTGGTCTTCCTCGTTTATCGAGGAACGCGCACGGGCATGGTCTATTACTACACGCCGACCGAGATCAAGGCCCTGACTTCCGATCAAATGCGTGAACGAATCCGCGTGGGCGGATTGGTGGAACATGGCAGTTTGGTGAAGGAGCCCGGAACCCTCCGGATGACCTTCCGAATCACGGACGGAGCGCAATCGGTGGACGTCGAGTTCAAGGGCGCCCCTCCGGATCTCTTCACAGATGGAAAAGGCGCGGTGGCCGAGGGGACGATCTCTCCCGGCGGGCCGTTCATGGCGGACAATATCATGGTCAAACATTCCGAAGAGTACAAACCCGTGTACGGCGCGCCCACCGGTCACAAGCCTGACTTTGAGACAAAATAGGGGTCTCTGTCTGCCCTCATGACGGATCTCGGGCACTTCGCGCTCCTGTTGACGATTCCGCTGGCCGCATTCGGAATCCTGGCATCCGTATTTGGGCAGATCCGCCACCGGCCCGAGTTCATCGTGGCCGCCCATCGCGCCCTGTTCGCCACGGCGGGCACTCTCACGCTGGCCATGGTCGCCCTTACCGGGGCGTTCCTGCTGCGGGATTTCAGCGTGTCGTTCGTGGCGGGCCATTCGAGTGCGCAAATGCCGTGGTACTACACGTTCGCGGCCCTCTGGGGAGGACAGGAAGGTTCGCTCCTCCTGTGGGTCTGGGTTCAATCGCTCTACGGCACGTTCTCCATCCTCGCCACGCGAAGGAAACTGCCTGAGCTTGCCGGCACGGCAAGCGCCATCTTCTGCCTCATCATTCTCTTCTTCTCCGTCACGCTCGCGTTCGCGGGCAACCCCTTCGCGCGACTCTTCCCGGTGCCCACGGATGGCGGCGGCCTGAATCCGCTGCTTCAGCATCCGCTCATGGTCATCCATCCGCCGATGCTCTATGCCGGATTGATCGGGACCTCCGTGCCGTTCGCCTTCGCCATGGCCGCGCTCGTCCACCGCCGGATGGATCCGCTGTGGATCCACCTCAGCCGCAAGTGGGCTTTGTTTTGCTGGATCTGTCTGACGACCGGCGTGGTACTCGGAGGATTCTGGGCTTATGTGGAATTGGGTTGGGGCGGCTATTGGGCGTGGGACCCGGTGGAGAACGCCTCGTTCATGCCTTGGCTCACGCTCACGGCCTATTTCCATTCGACGATGGTGCAAGAGCGCCGGCGCCTGCTGGCCGGTTGGAATATCGTCCTCATCATCCTGACCTATGCCCTCACGCTTTTCGGAACGTTTCTCACGCGGAGCGGCGTGATCTCGTCTGTCCATTCCTTCGCTCTGTCCAACATCGGTCCGTTTTTCCTCTCCTTCGTGAGCGTTCTCTCGGTGGCCAGTTTCATGTTGCTCATCGTTCAGCGGCCCAAGATGCGCGGTCCGGTGGAGGAGCAGATCGAACATCCCGTCTCGCGCGAGAGCAGCATGCTCATCAACAACCTGTTTCTCCTAAGCAGCGCCTTCGTCGTCTTCTGGGGCACGATATTTCCCGTGGTGACGGAGGCGATTCGTGGGACAAAAATCAGCGTCGGCGCCCCCTTCTTCAACACCGCACTGGGTCCCGTGGGATTGGTCCTGCTGGGACTGATGGGCATAGCGCAGATGATTCCCTGGCGGAAGACCTCCGCGGGCCGTTTCTCGCGCAACGTGGGGATCCCGCTCCTCGCCGGGGCGGCTGCGGGGGCCGGCGCCTGGATGTTCAAGCCTCTGGTTCCTTTCGCCCTGGGTGTCGGCTTCAGTGGATTCGTGGTCGCAGGGCTCGTCTGGGAACTGATCGTGAGCACCCGGGCAAGGCGGCGACTCCACGGGGAACCGCCGCTGGATGCGGCCATCGGCGTCGTCACTCGCCAGCGCCGTAGAGTGGGCGGGTTCGTCTCCCACGTGGGTTCGGCGGTCCTGGCCCTCGGCATCATGGGCTCCTTCTTCAACACGGAAGAGGAGAAGCATCTGAAGCCAGGAGCGGACATGCAAGTGAAGAACTATTCGATCCGGTTCGAACGGCTCGATCGGGATCACGGTCCCAACTACTTCGCCTACCGGGGCGTCTTGGCCGTTCAGCGCGACGGAGCCCCCCTCGGTGCAATGTCCCCGGAGCGACGGATCTACCCCAACCAGAATGAACCGACCACCGAGGTGGCGTTGCGCCAGTTTCCATCGGAGGATTTGTACGTCGTCCTGGCGGACTACGACAAGGCCGGCGAGTGGGTGGTGCTCAAGGTCTTTGTGAAGCCTTTGGTGTCGCTCGTGTGGCTCGGATGGTTGATTCTTGTGAGTGGCGCCTTGTGGGCGTTCACGGGACGGAGTCTCGCGGTGTCGGCGCGAGAACCGGGGGCGGGGGCGGCGTGACCTCCACTGCCGTGAAATCGAGGACGGGGATCGCAGTGGTCGCGCTGGTGATCGTGGCGGGTGCCTTCACATTGATTTTTGCGCACGGGCTGACGCAAGACCCGAGGTCCATTCCGACGCCGCTGATCGGCCAACCGGCGCCGGCCTTCACCCTTATGAGTTTGGACGGGAAAGAAATCAGCCTCTCCGACTACGCGGGGAGGGCGGTCGTCCTCAATTTCTGGTCCTCCTGGTGCGTGCCCTGCCGCGATGAAGCGGATCTTCTCGAATCGATCGCACAGCACTTCAAAGGGCGCGAGGTCAATGTTCTGGGGGTCAACATCCAGGACGAGCCGGAGGCGGCGAAGAAATTCGTTGCGGAGGAAGGGATGACCTTCCCGAATGTGGTGGATACGGACGGCCGACTGTCGATTGCGTATGGCGTCTACGGCGTTCCAGAGACGTTCTTTGTGGATCGATCGGGACGCATTGCGGACAAAATCACGGGTCCGGTGAGCGTTGAGAACTTCCGAGCAGGTCTTGAGAAGTTGGCGCCCCTCGCATCGCATGGCACGGGAGCGGAGGGATCGAATCCTCATTCTGTTTCTGCGCCGGTGCATGGGAAGATGCCATGAGACCGATCCGCGGGATCTTTCCTTTGGTCTTGGTTTCAGCTTGCATCGTTTCACAGGTCGCCAACGCCGGAGATGCCATGGATGAGCGCGTAAAGGCATTGACTCAGGACCTGCGGTGCCCGGTCTGCCAGAATCTCTCCGTGGCCGATTCGCCCTCCTCCATGGCCGGGCAGATGCGTACGTTTGTTCGCGAAGAACTGAGCAAGGGAAAGAGCGAGGAGGAAGTGAAATCCTATCTCGAACAGAAGTACGGCGAGTGGATCCTGCTCGATCCACCCAAGCGCGGCCTCAATTGGGGTTTGTGGATCGGTGGACCTGCGATCCTCGGCTTTGGACTGCTGGCCGTATTGGTGTGGCTGAAGCGACACCGACGCCCCATCGAAATCGTCAGCCGCGAGGTGTCGCCGGAGGTGTCGGAACGCGTTCGGAAAGCCCTGAAGGTACTGGATTGATGTTTGTTCTACTTGTTTGCGCCGCCCTTCTTGCAGCCGCGTTCTTCTGGGTCGCCCGTCCGGTTTTGACCGGGCGTGACGCCCTGGAGAAGGTTGCCCCAATGGAGTCCGAGAACTGGCAACTCAATGCGGTCCTCCAGCAAATCAGGGAAATCGAATTGGATTTTCATGCCGGCAGACTTTCGGCCGCGGACTACGAAGGCCTGCGCAAGCATTACGAGTCCCGAGCCGGGGAGTTGTTGGAGGGGTCATCGAAATGAGGACGATCGGGTATGGGGTGGCCCTGATCTTCATGGCCGTCTCATCGGCCCGCGCCGAAGAGATGATGCAATACCGCAAGGAAATGCTGGTGTTGGACGTGGAAGAGGGTGCGATTTCCGTCACCCAGGTCATCTTTCCGGCGGGGGCCGTGGACTCGCTCAACTTCAGCGTGCCGCGGGGAGCGAGGAATGTGGAGCTACAGAACGGGTTTTCCGATCCGGCGCCCACGGCGCTGGACGACACGCGGTACTTCGCGAAAGTCGAGCCGGGCGCCATGCCGCTCATCGTGCGGTACCAAGTTCGCACCTTGGGCCGCAGTTACCGCTTTGAGAAACCGAGAGATACCGACGCCACCGACCTGAAGATTTTTGCGAGTCACGTGCGCCCGGCCCCGAAAGTGACGGATGCTCGGTTCGACGGGCTGGAGTCGCTGGGCCAGGGTCTCTACTACTCGTTTGTGGTGGATGCTTCGAAAAGGAACGAGCCTCTTGTGATCGAGTTCTCCAGACTTCCCCTCAACCCCATCTACCTTCGCCTGCTCACCGTCGCCTTCGGCGTTTCCCTCGCCGCCCTCTTCCTCAAGAAACGCGTCTGAAGGCCTTCCTCGCCCGTTGCCCAAGGCACTTGCATGGGAGGGGGGAGGGCGTGTAGTAAAACCCTGTGGATCAGAGATGGTCGCCCGTTCTGGAAGCCTTCGGGAATATTGGGATCGGGGGCGAGGACTTCCTTGTCATGGTGGTCATCTTCCTGGTGCTGGTTGCACTGGCGGGGGTGGGAATCGGCATCGCCTATTTCGTGGGAGCCCGGAAGCGGAACCAGAAGATTCTTGCCGAATACGCCGCCACCTGCAAGGTGAACAAGCTGGACAAGGATGAACGCGCGATCTTGGATCAAATCGTAGCAGTCGGCAAGATCCGTCCTGTCACCCGGATATTTACGTCGAAGAACATGTTCGACCGTGCTGTGGCGATGTGGACCAAGACGGTCGGCGCCGCGAATTCGGAAGAGAAGGCCGAGATCCTTGGAACTCTGCGCAAAAAGCTCAATTTTGCGAAAGCCAAGGAGGGAGTGCAGGTGGCGAGCAGCCGGAGCATCCTGCCAAAACAAATCCTCGAAGTTGAATTGACCGATCGGAAGCCGCCGATCAAGTTCAAGCCCGTGGTGCTTCAAGTCGACGATTTCGGGATCACGATCCAGATACCTCCCGAGATCGAGCACAAGGTTTTCTTCCGTCACGGCGAACCGGTGGATGCGGTCTTCACGAGGCCGGGAGAAGGGACGTACGGTTTCGCCACGAAGGTTCAGGGCATCCCGCACCCCAAGAAACTGATTCTCGACCATTCGGAGAAATTGAACGTAACGCAGCAGCGGGGACACGTGCGGGTCGACATCCGTTATCCCGCGAAGTTCAAGAGGATTCCATCCGAAGTAATTCAGGACAGGGACAAGGTCGCCCGAGTGATAGGCGACGACCAGGCGGAAATGATTTCAGGCGAGGTGACAAACCTGAGCGGCGACGGGGCGATGCTCCGAGTACCGCAGGAGTTTGCCAAGAACGATCACGCGTGGTTCAAGCTTCAGCTCGATTCGCAGGAGAAGGACTCCAAAATCACGTTCTATTGCCGCGTGCTAGGGTCATCGCCTCATCCGAATGGAAAAGAATTCTTCCTCCGGACCCAGTTTGTGGACATGTCCGAACCGATCCGCGAGAGAATCATCCAGTTCCTTTTCAAGTTCCAGACCGAATCCCTCAAAGAACAATCCGGCCGGTAATCGATCTAGTCAGGATTAACAACCACTTGACAAACAGCAACAAGATGGGCTAAAGCATTCCCATGCGTCAACGCATGTGGAGTGATGCAAGGAGGGTACGGCATGGGGGAGCATCGGAGAACCCCGGAGAACCCCGGAGAACCCCGGAGAACTGATCCGTCCTCGCCAATAAATCTTGGTAGGCGCAGGCCATGTTACATGCCGCGCCATCCTGGGCGCGGCGACATCTCATGGTCCCATGCCCTCCGTGGCATGGGGCTTTACGCCTGCGTCCGAAGACGCACCCATAAAGGGTGCGGCTACCCGAGGCCGGCGCTTCTTGATCTTGGTAGGCGCAGGCTTTACGCCCGCGTCCGAAGACGCACCCGTGAAGGGTGCGGCTACCCGAGGCCGGCTCCTCTTGATCCTGGTAGCCGCGGGCTTTATGCCCGCGTCCGAAGACGCACCCATGAAGGGTGCGGCTACCCGAGGATGGCTCCTCTTGATCCTGGTAGCCGCGGGCTTTATGCCCGCGTCCGAAGACGCACCCATAAAGGGTGCGGCTACCCGAGGCCGGCTCCTCTTGATCCTGGTAGCCGCGGGCTTTATGCCCGCGTCCTCGCTCACTCCTCATCGCTCCTCGCTTCCTCTCACCGCCTCTTCCCACTCACCACTTGCCTCTTACTACTCACCCTCTTCGCCTCCTGCACCGATGGAGGCGGCTGCCTGCCCGGAGAGGGGGGCGGCGGCGCCGGTCCCACCG
>JACPAV010000038.1 GCA_016180645.1 Nitrospirota bacterium
CCCCAGGAAGGCGGGGGACCAAGAAATCAAGAACTTGACAAAGAATTCCTATAGCTTAACTTTGGCTGAAATCTGTCCAAACGATGGGGGTAAGCTCCGGCCTTTGAAGATGTCTTCAAATACAAACAGCGTACGCACAAGCGAGCGGACCAAGTCGCAAAACTTCATACCATCCAAAGTACCTTTGAGGGAGACAAAGACGTCAAGTTCGACCAAGAGAACAGCCCGACGGGCAAGGCGATGACAATCCACGGCATGAAGAACGACCCGCGATGGAAAGGTGATACGCAGACCGGCAGGAAGGGAATCACCGATCTCTTGGAAGAGTTGCGCACAGCCAAGGAACTTGATGACTACGGCCTGCGCAGCGGAACGATTGGCGGCTGGGCCGATTTGAGGAAGGTGTTCCTCAGACTGGAAAAGAAAGCAAAGGATGGAAATCGAGCCCTCACGCGAGATGAATTGGAGAACGCCGTCGAAGATGAGAAGCGAGACAATCGCCAAGGTTTCGGGAGCGACGATTTCTTCAAGAAACTCTGCGAACCTCAATATCATCACCTTTGGTCGGCATCAGCGGAGCGCAACGGCATCCGCGACTTCATTCCCCATTTCGTTGACTACCATGAGTGGATGGAGGATCTGGGCGATCTGGAAATTCGAGATGAGAACGGCAACGTGACCGTCAAGCCGATCAGCTACACGTTTCCGGGCACGCAGAATCGGCATAAGAAAACGAGCTACCGGCACTTCAATTTCAAAGAGAAGCTCAACCGACAAATGAAGCTGTCTCTTTTCCGAAAGCACACAGGGAACGGGAGCGTCCGCTATGAGTTGCTCAATGATGTTCCGGTCACGCTTTCCGCGCGGCGGCTGAAAAGGGACAAAGTCATGACAGCCGATGGCACAAGCATGAATGCAGTGTGGTGTCCGCCGCTCGTGCTGGAGGACGAAAAGCCACGCGCTGGAAAGAAGAAAAGCGGCAGATGGCAACCCGGTGATTTGCCAGTAAGCTTTTTGCTGATGGTCGAAGACGAGCGCAACGGCGAACCGCAACCAATCCACCTGAAAGTCGCCGTTCCCATCGAATGGGGTGAGCAGAAGAAGCTTCAAAAGGGAACGATCCGCTGGGAAGCTGGTTCATTGCGCGGTTATGCCAAGAAAGACGAACCTGATGCCGATAAACGGCGTCATTTCAAATGGCCGGTGGACCTGCAAGAGCAGCCCAGCACCAAAGTATCCACATCCGCCAACGACGAGGAAGGGATCACTGCAACGAGGCTGTGGTGCGGCGATGGAAAAAAGCCGCTCAACGGCTTCCGTGTGAGAACGGAAGAGGGGAGGACTGCCTCAGAGCTTCACATTCTATCCGTGGATTTGGGCATGCGCTTTTCGTCCGCGTTTGCGCGCCTGCGCGTTCACTGCGACCCCAACGGCGAAGGACGGGTCATTTCGCCCGATGGTTTTGCCACCCCGATTCGTGCCCACGTCTATCGCAAGGGCACGCTGCGGTTACAGGGCGAGAACGCCAAGGTCTGGGATCACAAGCGAGATAGCCAGGGCCATTGCGTGAAGGACATAGAGGGCAACCATGTGTATGAGTTCCAGACGGAAACCTACGGCAATGACGGGCGCGGACGGTTTCCTAAGCTGGAGGAGATTGGGGCGTTCAGAATGCTGGCCTACCGGATCGTGCCGGAGAATGCTTTCCCGATTATTGGCGCAGAGAAGATGACGTACCCGGAAATGGGCGACCATCTCATCATGCGGTTGCGCCGGCGCATCAGCCGGATTCGCTCGTTGTTCAGTCTGCGCTGGCACGTGAGCGGCACGATGGAACGCGACAACTCAACCGGTGTGTACGACAAGCCGCGCATAGAAGCCGACAAGAAGGAGCATTACCGGGTGGCCGCGGAGACGCTGGGCAAACTCGCGTTCCCGAAGAAACCATGGCCCGAAGGTGAGGAAGAACATCCCGAAAATGCGAAACTGCGTACTGCTTTGAATAGCGACAAGCAGGCTTGGGATGCCATCAAAGACGACCTTGAGCCTTGCAAGGAACAAGCCGACGAAAAGCTGCGGTGTCAGCGGCTGGACGCGGCCATCAGGGGCTGGAATTGGAACGCTCTGGCCGATGAACTCAACCAGCAATTGAATGAGTACTTCAACGGCAAGGATGCAACATCTGCGTTGCTCGTTGGCGTCGTTGAGCACTGCTTGCCACTGCGAAAGCGCCATTGGCGCTGGGACGGAAGCAAGCACCGACTCTCAATGGAGCACGGAGAGACTGATCCGCAGCACCTTCCGCTCGTCCAAGGAATGCGCGGGCTGTCCATGCGGCGATTGGAGCAGGTGTTGAACTTGCGGCAGCGTTGTCAGAGCTTCGCCAAGATGGAGAAACGGTTCGCCGATGGCGACAAGGGGATCAATCCTCCACCGCCCATGAAGCGGGGCGAAGGCGATGACCCTTGCGAGGACTTGCTGGACAAGAGCAATGAACTCCGTGACCAGCGCGTAAACCAAACTGCGCACATGATCCTAGCGGAAGCTCTGGGCCTCGAACTGAAAAGTCCCGCTGAAGTAGCCGACAAGAAAGGCCGGAAGAACACAGTGGATTTGCACGGCGAATATAAGCGGATCACTTACCCGAAAACAGCAAGGCAGATGCCACGCTGTTCCATCATTGTGCTGGAGGATTTGACCCGGTATCGCACGAGCCAAGACCGGACGCGCAGCGAGAACTCGCGCCTTATGCAGTGGGCACACCGTGCCGTTGTGAAAAAGCTGGCTGACATCGCGAAGCCGTTTGGCATCACGATCATGCTGGTTGATCCAGCCTTCTCGTCACGGTTTTGCTCGCGGACAGGCTTGCCGGGCATTCGTGTGAACTCCGCGTCGCGTGGTTTTCACGAGAAGATGCCAAACGCGGCGTGGCTCATGCAGAAGAACATGGACGGCGAGCCGTCCGATCTCGCTAGGAAAGTCACGGCCCTGAAAACATTGTTTGAGCAGCACCCGAACTACAACGGGCAACTTCTCATCGCGGCGGACGGCGGAAAGGAGTTCCTGCCTGTGCCCGGCACTGCGGCGGAACGGAACACTGACAGCGGATTGATGAACGCAGATGAAAACGCTGCCATCAATATCGGCCTGCGTGCCTTGGCGCATCCCAACCGATGGGATATTTTCCCGCGCCTTCGCACGGTGGAAATCTCGGAAGAATCAGTACGCATCCGTAACCGACGCGGCTCGTTTGCCAAGTTGGCCGACGATGACCCAGAAAAATTGCTTGGGAAGGCCGACACATCATCGGCAACTGCTGGGAATGGTTCACGCGGAAATAAGGAAGGCGACGAGGAGCAGAACACGGAATCCTCGCAATATCCTGACTTCTTCCTCAACGCCTGCAATTTTCCCGGGATGCCGAAGAACGAGAGCTACACACCGCATCCCAACGCCGGGCTGTCGTTCAAGGCGTATCGTCGCGGACTGTTCTTGAAACGAGTCCAACAGCTTTGTGATGAACGCATCGAAGCCATCAACTCCAAGCGCCTTGAAGATTGGCGCAACAAGAAAGACATCCCGTGGTAGGTCGGTGGGGCATTCCGGGCTCGGGCCGCCGGCCATCGCGCCCTTAGTACCATGTTGCGTAATGATTGGAACAGGTTGGGGGTAGGGTGGCCCTCGGCAACATGGTACATACGCCCCGCCTTTGTTCGGATTGGCGACTGGAGAGCGGGGCTAGCGCACCGCGACCAAGCTCGGATCTGTTCCATGAATTCGTCAACGCGGTACTAGAGTGAATTTATGAGCTGCTGGTACTCGTCATGATTGCCGATCCAAAACCAGGTGTATCCACCGGGCACGGGGGCTGCTAACGCGCGGTGGGTGATGCCGACGCGTGCCCCGACCAAACATGGAGACCGACCTTCTTGAAATGAAGGCTCGGGTGATGCTGGTTGCTCTTCAACAGACGGTAGTTCTTGATCGCGAGACGTTGAACCCGCCGCGGCAATTTTCGATAGGCTTCCCAAAATTCCGGGCCGGCATGGCTGATCAAGGAAGCGGGCGAGTACGCCCCGCGCGGAAATCCTCAATGGCTTTCTTGGCCAATCTCTCCAGCGGGCCTCCGGACCTCGCGTCCTTCTCGATTTGGCTGTCCCAAAGCCGGGCCTCGTACTCCTCGAGCCACCTGGCCATGTGCCGCACCTTGTCGGGCGACAGCCGGGCGATTTCCTTTTGGATACGCGCGATATCGCTTCCACCCTTGCTCATGGCTCCATTTTACGAACCGCGACTGCCCTTATCAAGCACGGGCTTGACATCGTGAATCCCTTCATGGATACCCCGCCGTCTCTACCCCTCTCGCCCCGCCCCGCTTGGTCGTGGGCCTTGCATGGCTTCGCGCAAGGCCCACGACCAGGCAGTCGCGGGACGGCCAAGCCATCCTGGCGCCGCCCCGGCTTCCGGATTCCCGCCGGGAGCGGACAGAGCCATCCGCCCTTGTCATGAGCGACGCCCCCGTTCAAACCCAAGCCGGACTTGAAGCGCAACCGCCGATGCCGGTGCGGCGGCTCCACAACTTCCTCTACTGCCCGCGCCTCTTCTACTACCAGTGGGTCGAAAATATCTTTCAGGAAAACGCGGATACGGTGGAAGGATCGCACGCGCATCGGAACGTGGACCGGCCCTCCCGCATCGAAGACCCGACGAAGCTCGATCTGCCGGAAGGGACGCAGATTCGTTCTCTTCGGCTTGCGAGTGAGAAGCTGGGACTCGTCGGTGTGGTCGATCTCATCGAAGGCGGTCCCGAAGGGGCCGTGTTGATCGATTACAAGAAAGGCTCGGCCCGTCGGGACGAAGCCGGAGAGCGCGTGGCGAAAGAGCCGGATGCGATGCAGCTCGTGGCTCAGTCTATGCTCTTGCGCGAACACGCCATCAGCGTCAAGGAGGCGTTCGTCTACTATGCCGCCGACAAGCGGAGGGTGCCTGTAGACGTATCAGAGGAACGGACCCGTGAATGCCTCGAAAAACTCGATCAGGCCAAAGCCCTCGCCGCCGAAGGCCGCTGCCCACCGCCGCTCCAGGATGATCCACGGTGCCTCTATTGCTCGGCCTATCCGATCTGTCTCCCCAATGAATCCGAGTTCTGGCGCGAACCGAAAGGTGAACCGATTACCGTCAAGCGGCCTCCGAGGCCGGAGGACGACGACGGCGAAATCCTCATCGTCCAGAGGCCCGGCGCCCAAATTGGCTTCAGGGGAGGGCAGATCGTGGTGGTCCTCAAAGGCGATACGATACGAGCGTTGCCATCCATGCAGGTGCGCGCAGTCTACGTCTACGGCGCGGTGCAAATTACAACGCAAGCGACTCATGCTTTCTTGGAACAAGGGGTCTCGGTGTCCTATTTTTCACCGTCCGGGCGTTTCCTCGGCATGCTGAACGGACTCCCCGCCTCCGGCGTGGACACGCGACGCGGTCAGTACCGTCTGTTCGATCAACCCACCACCTGCCTCGCGGTCGCGAAGGAGATGATTCGAGCCAAAATCCACAATCAACGCGTGATGCTCATGCGCAACGGCGAGCCTCCGGAGAAAGCGGTCTCGGAAATGATGCAGCTTCGGGATCAAACCTCGGAAGCGCATACCATGACCGAACTGCTTGGCCTGGAAGGGATGGCGGCGGCGCTCTACTTCGGGAACTTCGCTGGGATGCTGAAATCTTCCGACGGCGCCGGAGTCGATTTCTCATCGCGGAACCGTCGCCCTCCACGCGACCCCGTGAACGCGCTTCTTTCGATGGGATACAGCGTCCTTTGCAAGGAGCTGGCGGGAATTTGCCACAGCGTGGGGCTCGATCCCTTCCTGGGGGTGATGCACCAGCCTCGTTACGGTCGGCCCGCCCTCGCGCTCGATCTCATGGAAGAGTTCCGGCCCCTGATCGTGGATAGCGTGGCGGTCAGCCTGATCAATCGCGGGGAAATCGCGAAGGATGACTTCATTTCCGGTTCATCCGGGGTGTTCATGAACGAAGACGGGCGCAAGGCTTTCTGGGAGGCGTATGGTCGGCGGATGGACACGGAAGTTTCCCATCCGCAGTTTGGCTACAGCATGCCGTACCGGCGTATGTTGGAGGTTCAGGCGAGACAGGTATGGCGGTTTGTTCGCGGAGAGGCATCCGGATATGTCGGATTCACGACCCGGTGACCGATGAAACGAACACGATTTCTGGTTTGCTATGACATTTCCAACCCCAAACGTTTGCGCCGTGTGGCCAAAGTTCTTGAAGGCTACGGTCGTCGGCTTCAGTTCTCGGTGTTCGAATGTCCGCTGGGCAGTCTGCGTTTTTCCAAGTTGAAGTCCGATCTACAAGGCGTGCTGAATCACGACCAGGACCAAGTGATGTTCGTATCGCTGGGTGGGGCCGAGGCAGATGCCGGTCTTGTGATCGAAACGATGGGCCAGCCTTATGTGGCTCACACCCGGATAACCGTGGTCTGATTGACTCATCATGAAGGTGTTGATATCTTTCATATTGGCTAAGGCCAACGACCACAACCCTTCCGCCATTGGGGTTGCAGGCTCTTTGAAATCGCGAGTGCGGAATTGATCGGCAATCAGCCTTGAGACGCTCGAAACACATATCTGGTTGAGAACGCATGATTATTCGAGTTCTGCTGTGGTGACTCGAAGCGGGAAGATCGGGCGATTCGAGAATGCTCGCAACCCGGTGCCGATCCTGCTGTCTTGCGGGCCGTTTCGAGACGCGCAGCCGACTCACCAGCGATTTCGAACAGCTTGAGGCGGAGGACGAAGGGAAAAACGCATACCCACCCCAGGGGCCGACTCACCAGCGATTTCGAACAGCTTGAGGCGGCTTTCGCTTTCGCAATCGCGGCGCGGGCGGCGGGCCGACTCACCAGCGATTTCGGGAAATCTGGGGACAGGATACTCATTTCCGACTCGTTCACCTGAAGAATTGGTACACTGTCCCCAGATTTCCCACGGGTTGACGGTTGATAACACATTGTAATAGAATGTTATCATGATTCGAACACAGGTCAGTTTGGGGAGGGGCGACTACGAGGCGGCCAAGACAGAGGCCAGGCGGCTGGGTATCCCCTTCGCGGAGCTGGTCCGGCGGGCCCTGCGAGGCATCTTGCCGGTCCGGTCGAAAAAGCCGTGGATGAAATATGCCGGCATGGTGAGATCCGGAGACGCCGCCTCAAGCCGGACAATCGACGAAGTGGTCTACGGCCATGAGCGATGAATGCTATGTGGACACCTCCGCATTCATCGCCTTCCTCGACGGTTCGGACTCCTTCCACTCGTTGTTCCAGAGGCTGTTTGCCGATCCGCCCCGTCTCATAACGTCTCCCCTCGTGATCGCCGAGGGCCACGGCTGGTTCCTCCGGCGGTACGATGCCCCGCGCGCCTTGCAATTTCTCCGCTTCATCGAAGCGCTGGCGACTCTCCAGATCATGGCCGTCGGCCCGGAGGAGATTCGCGCCGGCGAAAAGTTCCTTCGGAAATTCATGGATCAGAGAATTACACTGACCGACGCCGTGGGACTGCTGATCATGGAAAAACGCCGCCACAAGATCTGCTGGAGTTCGGACGCGCACCTCGGTCTCACCGGCGCCCGCCTGGTCATCCACTCATCGTAAATCCATGCGAGGAAATCCGGGGACCGCCTACTCATTTCCAAATCGTTCACCTGAAGAATGGGTACACTGTCCCTGGATTTTCCTGTCCCTGGATTTCCCCGGGGGACATCAATACCGGACGATCGAGAAGGCTTTGTGGGGTTTGAGCTTGTCCCTGCCGTGGAGGAAGGTGAGTTCGATTAGGAATGCACACTCCACGACTTTTCCGCCGCTGCGCGTCACGAGTTCGATCGCGGCGCGGGCGGTCCCGCCGGTGGCCAGCACGTCATCCACAATGAGCACGCGATCTCCCGCCGAGATGGCGTCCTGGTGGATCTCGACGGTGTCTGTTCCGTACTCCAGTTGATACTCCACCGAGTGCGTCTTGTAGGGTAGTTTGCCGCGCTTGCGCATCGGGATGATGCCGGCGCGCAGCCGGAGCGCGAGAGGTGAGGCAAAGAGGAAACCCCGCGCATCCACGGCGAGCACCAGGTCGATGCGTTTGCTCTTGTAGTGATTCGCCAGTGTGTCGATGACGCCCCTGAAGGCCCGGGTCGATTTCAGAAGGGGAGTGATGTCCTTGAAGATGATCCCGGCCTTCGGGAAATCCGGGATGTCACGGATGTAGAGCTTGGGATCTAGGGGTCGCGGTCGTTTCCGACTCATGAGGCAGCCACCTGTACCTTTCCTGAGACTTTACGGACGGAGGTGATTTCGAGAACGTGGAGTTTGTCTGAAATCCGTTTGGAGAATTCGTGGAAACGGATGCCGACTTCATAGTAGCCGGGGGCATGGTCTCCGGCTTCCTGGCACCAGACGAGTTTACCCCTGAGGGAGATCATCTTGGCGTCATGAGGCAGGAGGAGATCGCAGGAGACCTCTCGGCCCACCCGCACGCTTGAAGGAATGTACAGGTTCAAACCCGCGGGACTGATGTTCTTGAGGAGGGCTTGCCCCGGGGAAGATTGCCGGGTGGCCTGCCACACCATGCGCCCTTCGGTGGTCAGGCGCGTGTAGAGCCTTCGTTCCTGGAAGCGGACCACGCGGTTTTTCCCCGTTTGCTTGGCCTCATACATCGCGAGGTCGGCGAGGCGGATGAGCTCGTCCTTCGTGTCGGCCTTGATCTCGGGGTAGGACACGACGCCGAGGCTGATGGTTTGATGAATGGGATGCTGCTCGGTCTTGAAAATGTTCTTGTCCACCGTGCGCCGGATTCGTTCGGCGGTGATGAGCGCACCCTTGAGCGGGGTCTCCGGAAGGATGATCGCGAACTCCTCGCCGCCGTAGCGTGCGATCTGGTCCACGTCGCGAAGATTCGATTTCATGATCTTTGCCGTTTCGCGCAGAACGTGGTCGCCGGTGAGATGACCGTAGCGGTCGTTCACCTGCTTGAAGTTGTCCAGGTCGATCATGAGGAAGGACACGGGCCGCCCGTAACGCCGGGCCTTTTTGTACTCGGTGTCGAGCAGAGTATGGAGGTGTCGGTGATTGTAGGTTTCCGTGAGTCCGTCCAGGTAGGACAGGCGTTCCAGTTGCGAGTGGGAGGTCGCATTGGAAATGGCGCTGGCCAGATGGTCCGCTACCTGACGAATGGAGCTGGTGTCCTTGTCGGTCAGATAACCTTGCGGATGGTCGTTGACGTTGAGTACGCCGATGCTGCCGATGCCGACCTGAAGGGGCACACACAGGGCGAAGGGCGACATGTATTTCTTGCGCAGCCGGCCGTGGTAGTAGGAGCTCTTGGCGAAATCGGCTTCGTAGATCGCCTGACGCTTTTGCATGGCATCGAACATCAGGTTTCCATCGGTGAAGCGAATCCGCAGGTCATCCCGAAGTTGTGGATGGTTGTGTGCGAACAGGCGGAGGATGCGGGTGTCGTGGTCGTACAGAAAGAGGGTGAAGAGGCGAATGCCGAGCACTTCGGCAAGTTGGTCCCGCACCGCCCTCCGAATTTCGTCGAGATTGAAGGAGTTGGTGTTCTGGCTGAAACGGGAGAGGAGGTCGGTGCGCATGAGATCGTCGGCCAGGGACAGCCGGTACCGTTCCGCCTGCTCTTTTTCCCGGCCGAGCTGGCCGTTCTTCTCGCGCAATTCGTCGTTGAGGATCTCCAGCTCCAAGTTGCGTTTTTCGAGGTCTCTCTTCAGTTCATTGATCCGGTCGTACGCGGTCTTGAGGGAGAGGAGGTTGCGGATGCGGAGTTCGAGGATGTTGAGGTCGAACGGTTTCTGGATATAGTCGTCCGCGCCGACTTGGAGGCTCTTCATTTTTCCCTCGGTGCCTTCGAGGCCGCTCACGAGGATGACGGGGGTGTAGTGCTCCTCTTTTCCGCGCACCCAGTCGCAGAGCTTGTAGCCGGAGAAATCGCCGAGGATGGCGTCCAGCACCAGAATATCGACGGACTCCTTCTTCAGCATGGAGAGAGCCGTCTTGCCGGAGTCTGCTGTGATGACGTGATACTCCCTGGAGGAGAGATAGTCGACGACAAGTTTTGAGAACGCGGGATCGTCGTCGACCACGAGGATGGCGGGCCGCTTTTCCGGCGTAACGGCGGCCTCGCGGTCGCAATCCGAAACCGGGCCGTCCTGTTCGGGGTCTATCATGACCTCCCCATCCCAGGGACATGCCCCATTTGGCGGAACTTTTCAAGACGCTGCTGGACCAGGAGGTCGGGATCGAGGCCGGCGAGTGCGTCGAGATGCGTGACGATCGCGGCCTTGAGCTCCCGCGCCATCCGGGTTGGATCGCGATGCGCGCCTCCGGTGGGCTCCGTCAGGATCTGGTTGGTCACGCCCAGCCGGAGGAGATCCTGCGCGGTCAGTCGGAGTTCTTCCGCCGCGCGTTGCGGGTTCTCGCCGTTCTTCCAGAGAATCGCCACGCAGGCTTCGGGCGAGATCACCGAATAGACCGAATGCTCGAGCATGATCAGGCGGTCGGCCACCGCGATGGCCAAGGCGCCACCGCTTCCTCCCTCGCCGATGATCGCGGTCACGATGGGAACTTTGAGAAGAAACATGTCGCGGATATTATGGGCGATCGCTTCGGCTTGTCCCCGTTCTTCGGCTTCGATCCCCGGATAGGCTCCAGGGGTGTCCACCAGCGTGACGATGGGTTTGCGAAAGCGTTCGGCCATTCGAAAGAGCCGCAGGGCCTTTCGATATCCTTCGGGCTGACTCATTCCGAAATTGCGGTGGACGCGCTCCTTCGTGCTTTTTCCCTTGGAATGTCCGAGAACGAGGACCTTGTGGCTCCCCAGCCGGGCGAACCCACCGACGATGGACGGATCCTCACCGAACGAGCGGTCGCCATGAAGCTCCATGAACTCTTCGCACATGTCCCTGAGATAGTCGGGGGACTGGGGCCGGTCCGGATGGCGCGCCACGAGAGTCTTTTGCCAGGGAGTGAGCCGGCCGTAGGTCTCGGCCAGGGCTTTGTGGAGGCGGTCGCGCAGTTTCTGGACTTCCCGCGGGGCGGCGGTCGGGTGGCCGGGAACGCTCAACTCCAACTCTTGGAGTTCGCGTTCCGCTTCTTCGATGTCCTGTTCAAACGGAAGGTAGTGTTGAACCATGCTTTTCCAGGAAAAGTCTTGCCTCCCCGAGGATTACATCATACCTGTCGGGAGATATCCAATTCGCGCCTTTTTCCTTTCGATACCAGGTGGTCTGTCGGCGGGCGAATTCGGAGGTCTCCTTTTGGATGAGGGAAACGGCTTCCTCCAAAGAGAGATCTCCCCGGCAGACTCGAAGAAGCTGCGCGTAGCCGATGGAGTGGAGCGGACGGCATCGCTCGTCATAGCCGCGATTCAGGAGTTCTTGCACTTCCTCCACCCATCCCTCGCTCAGCATGTGCTCCACCCGGCGGTCAATCCGCTTCCTGAGTTCCTCCCGCGGGACTTGGAGAACGAACAGCCGGGGATCGAAGGGGTGTTCGGCGAATCGGTGGTCCTCCCGCCATGCGGAAATGGGACGACCCGTGGAGAGCCAGACTTCAAGGGCGCGAACGAGGCGTTGTGAGTCGTTCGGATGAAGCTTCCCCGCGGTGGCGGGATCGGCAACCCGCAGTTCCGCATAAAGGGAAGCGGAGCCTTCGGCCTTGAGACGTGACTCCAGTCGGGCGCGAATCTCCGGGTCGCGTCCCGCGCCTTCGAACAGGCCGTAGAGCAGCGAGCGGATGTAAAAGCCCGTCCCCCCAACCACGATGGCCGAATGGCCCCTGTCCAGAATGGATCGAATGGCCTCCGCAGCGAGGCGGCGAAACTGCTGGGCATCGAACGGTTCGTCGGGGTTCCGGATATCGAGCAGATGGTACGATCGCTCGCTTCGCAGTCCGGACGAAGGTTTGCCCGTTCCCACATTGACGTGCCGATAGATCTGGACCGAGTCGGCGTTGACCAGCTCTCCATCGAGATCGAGGGCCAGGCGATGGGCGATGGCCGTCTTGCCGGTGGCGGTGGGCCCCGTGACGACAATGATCCGTGGCGCTCGGTTTGCGATCCGGTCTTCTATGGCCGGGTCACCAGGTTGCGAGGGCCGCAACTCTTCCATCCGCGGGGCTATTTTCTTTTGAATGCTTTTTCCAGTGCGTCGAACGTCCATTCGAGGAGAACCGGGCGTCCGTGTGGGCAGGTGTAGGCCGACGGGGAGGAGTAGGTTTGCGCGACGAGCGATTCCAGCTCGGCCGGGTTCAGCTCATCTCCGGCTTTTACGGCGGCGCGGCACGCGATGAGATCCAGGAGGTGCTCGCGGGGATCTCCCGTCTTGTCGCCCGGCGCATCGCTCCACTCGCGAAGGAGATCGCGCAGAAAGGATTCCGCGTGGGGGACGTTCAATCCGGAAGGAATCGACTTGATGGCAAAAGCCGAGCCCATGGGCTCGATGTCCATTCCGGCGCCGTCCAGCATCGGGATGAGTTCGTGGAGGATCACGGCTTCCTGGGGCGCGGCCTTGAAAATCTCCGGCATCAGGAGCGCCTGATGAGTCACGCCTCCGTTCTGAAGCTGTCCCTTCAGCTTCTCGAAAAGGACGCGCTCGTGCGCCGTATGTTGGTCGATCACCAGGAGGCCCTGTGGACCTTCGCAGAGGATGAACGTGTTGCGCACTTGCCCCAGAACCACGGGGAGGAGGGCAGACTCCATGCCCTGAGGGGAGGTGGGCGAAACTCGATCGGTGGATCCCATCGACGTGGCGTCCGACGCCACCGGTGCATTCGCGTCGGCTGCGGGACCTGCGAAAGTGGGGGCCTGCGGAACCGAGGCGTGGTGAAGGAGCGGCAAGGAGGGTGCGGGGGGCGCGGGTGTCACCTCCGCTCCTGGGGCGAGAGGGGAAGGGGAGAAGAGCCGCGGTCCCAGCGCTTCGAGGGTGGCGGTGCGGACGACGCGATAGATTTCCGAAGTGTCTCTGAATCGAACTTCGATCTTCTGCGGGTGCACGTTCACATCCACCAGTTTGGGATCGATGTCGAGCATGAGTACGCCGATAGGGAATCGCCCCGGCGGAATCGCCTGGGAAAAGGCGTCGCAAACGGCGTGCACGAGAACCCGGTCGCGGAAGTATCGCCCGTTGACATAAAGATATAGGCCCGCGGAATTCGGCCAGTGAAGGAGCGGACTTCCGGCGAAGCCCCCAACCTTCAAGGGCCCTTCCTCGTGATCCAGCTTGAGGAGCTTGTCTTCCACTCGCTCTCCGAGCACGTCCGCCGCGCGCCTCGCCTGGGAGGCCCGGGGAAAATCGAGCAGGGAGCGGTCTTGATGGTTGACGCGAAACTCCACGTCGGGCCGGGCCAGCGCCAGACGGGAGACGATCTGGGCGCAGGCCCCAAGCTCGGAGCGTTCCGATTTCATGAATTTGCGGCGGGCGGGCGTGTTGAAAAAGAGATCAGCCGCGGTGATCCAGGTTCCTTGCGGCATGGCGGTAGGTTCTTCCGCGACGACTTTCGGCCCTTCCACCGAGAATCGGAAGCCTTCGTTGGCGTCGGCTGGCCGTGTGCGAAGGGTGAGGCGGGATACAGCGGCGATGCTGGGAAGCGCTTCTCCGCGGAAGCCGAGCGTGCGCACCGCGAAGAGATCATCTTCGCTGGAGATCTTACTCGTGGCATGCCTCTCGATGGCCAGCTTGGCGTCGGCGGGAGTCATGCCGATTCCGTCGTCACGGACCTCGATGGTTCGGAGGCCGCCGGCTTCGAGTCGGACGTCGATCGATTTCGCCATGGCGTCGAGCGCATTTTCGACCAATTCCTTCACGACCGATGCGGGCCGCTCCACCACTTCGCCCGCGGCGATCTTCGCGATGAGCTCTTCCGGCAGCCGCCTGATCTTTCCCTCGGTCAAATCCCGAGCCTCTTCATCAAGTGTGGAACGAGGTCGTCCTTGAGTACTTCCTCCTGTTTGGACGCTTTCATGTCCCGGACGATGACCCTCCCGTTCTTCATCTCCTCATCGCCGAGGATGACGGTGTACTCGCATCCCAGAGATTGTGCCTCGTCAAGCTGGCGCCTGAACTTGCGGTCCTCCAGGTCGAGTCTGATTCGGACTGGCTTCGGGGATTCGGCGAAGTGCCTTCGGAGGCGTTCAGCCAAATCGGATGCCTGGGTCCGCATCGCATCGCTGGTGGCGCCGATGTACAAACGGGGGGTTTGGGGTGATTCCCTCGGAGAGACGAGCATCGCCAGCCGTTCGACGCCGATCGCGAAGCCGAGTGCGGGGGTGGATGGACCTCCCAGCGCCTCGACCAACCCGTCATACCGGCCTCCCGCGGCCACGGCGTTTTGAGATCCGAGGCCATCCTCGGCCGCGACTTCGAAGACGGTACGCGTGTAGTAGTCGAGGCCGCGGACGAGCCAATTGTTCCAGGTCGGTGTAATCTTCAATTCCTCCAGACCCCCGTTGAGGCCGTCGACTTTCGCTCTGCACGGGTCACACCAAAAGGTCGTCAAATTGGGCGCATCGATAAGGACTTTTCGGCAGCCCTCATTCTTGCAGTCCAGGACGCGCATCGGATTGGAGGCGAGCCTCCTGCGGCAATCCTCGCAAAGGGCGTCCCGCTGGGCCTGAAGAAAGCCCAACAGTTCCCGCGTAAAGTTGGGCCGGCAGACGGGGCAGCCAAGCGAATTGACCACGAGCCTTAGGCGTGCGCCATCGGCAACCGACCTAAGGAACGCCCACAACATTGCGATGACTTCCACGTCCGCACGGACATTTCCCACACCGAACATTTCGGCGCCGATCTGATGGAACTGGCGATAGCGTCCCTTCTGCGGCCGTTCATTCCGGAACATCGGCCCCGTGTAGTAGAGTCGTTGGATCGGATTCGACATGTGGAGGCCGTTCTTGATGTAGGCGCGCACCGCGGACGCCGTCCCTTCAGGTCTCAAACACGATTCCCGGGCGCCGGTGTCCTCATGTCCATCGGTCACGAAGAACATTTCTTTCTCGACAATGTCGGTGGTGCCGCCGACGCTTCGAACAAACAGCTCGGCCGGTTCTACAATGGGTAAGATGATGGGACGGTAGTCATACGCCTTAAAGGTTTTCCGGGCCGAATCTACCAGTCTGTCCATTCGCTCGGCTTCCTCTCCAAGGATGTCGCGGAACCCTCGCTCGGTCTCCACATCGGGTTTCATGCTCATGGGGCTGACTTTATTCCGCGGTGAGTTCGGACGCAAGATACACCATGTTCCGGCCGCGGGACTTGGCTTTGAACATGGCTTTGTCGGCGTAATCGAGAAGCGTCTGTTTCGTCGTCCCGTCCGAAGGAAAACACGCCACGCCGATGGAGACGGAAGTCCGCAGGGATAGCCGTTCACGCGCAAGGAACTCATGGGACGCGACGCGCTCCCGGAGGCGTTCGGCCACGCGGATGGAGTTATCCCGGCCCGTCCCCGTGAGCAGGGCGGTGAATTCGTCGCCTCCGTAGTGAACCATCACGTCCGATTCGCGGAGCGCGGCCTTGAGCACCCGGCCCAGCTCAATGAGCACTTTTCGCGCGGCGAGGTGGCCGTGAGCATCGACCACGGACTTGAACCGGTCGATATCGATAAAGAGAAGCCCGAATTCCAGCCCGTTCGCCTGTGAGCGGGGAATCTCACGGTCGATCACCGTATTCAGGTACCGGTCGTTGTGCAAGCCCGTGAGGTCGTCGACGAAACTCAAGGCCTGGACATCCTTGAAACGCTCCGCGTTCTCCGCCGCGAAGGCGATCTGGTCCCGCAGGAAGACGATGCGGAGCAGATCCTCCGACGTGAATTCGCCCGACGCGCGACCCACCCAGAGGGCGTGAAACCGATGGGCGGCGCCATAGAGCAGCACGCTGACGCACTTGAATCGGCGACCCGCGAGCGTGACCGCGCGTTTTTCCGGGGGCGCGAGTGACGGGGGGGGGGAAGCGGCGGCGGCCGCAGCCATCGTTTTCTGCATGTCCGGGTCGAGTCCGCTCGCCCCCGCGATTTCCATGCCTTCGGCATTGCCTGCCGTAACGGCTGTGAAATCGCAGGCCACGATCTGGCTCGCGACTTCCGCGGCCCGGCGATAGAGCTGATCCGGTTCCAACAGCGCGGTCAGGCTCCGCGTCCTCTCCAGGAGGTCCAGATGGCTCCGCAGAACACGGTCCTTCTCGATGGATTCGCGGCGCCGGAGGCATCGCCGCACCGTCAGGATCAATTCATTCGGTCCGAAGGGTTTCAGAAGGACGTCGCCTACCCCGACCCTCAGAGCACGGACGAGCAGTTCGACCGAGACGTTGCGCGCGGTCACGATCACCTGGCCGAGCGGGTCGGTCTGCCGCGCCTCCTGCAGGAATTGAACGCCGGGCATGCCCGGCATGATGAGGTCGGCGATGATGATGATCCCGGAGCGCCCACGCAGCCATTCGAGTGCGGCCTCCGGGTCGGAGAAAAACTCGGTGGCCAGCCCTTCGGTGGACAGAATGTCACGGACCTGTTTCCGATAGCCTGCGTCGTCTTCGATGATGCAGAGCGGAGAGAGGGCGGATGGAGTGGCCACGGCCCGGATTCTATCGATTCGGACCCCGCCCCTCAAGCGAGGAGATCACGGGGGATGCCGAGTGCGTGAAGCAGCCAGTGGTTTCGGCTTGTTAACCCAGGGACGCTGTGATACTTTTCCGGTGTGTACAAGATCCTCGTTGTGGATGACTCTGCCGCTACGCGATCCGCCCTGACTTCCGCCATCGAAAGGCTCGACGCTTCCACCGTGGTGGCCTCGCCGAACGCCTACGAGGCACTCAAGCTTCTTCCGCGGGAGCGGTTCGATCTCATCATCACGGACATCAACATGCCGGACATTAACGGGCTCGAACTGATTCACTACATCCGGGCCAACCCTCTCTACAAGTCCACTCCCGTTTTCGTCGTTTCCACCGAGGGCGCGGAACGCGACCGCCGGAAGGGTCTGGAACTGGGCGCGAACGAATACGTGGTGAAACCGTTCGATCCGGACGAGCTCCTCGCCCTGGTGAAGAAGTACCTCACCGCCTGAATCGTGCCCGCCCTCCGCGCGCCCAAGGATTTGGAATCTCAAATCTCGAATTTGAAATCCACAGGGTAGGGATCAGGTGCCTCGCGACCCCTCCGACAAAGCCCTCCTCGATTTCATCGCGGAGGCTGAAGAACTGCTCGAATCCCTGGAGCAGGACATCCTTCTCCTTGATGAAACCGCCCAGGAAGGTGAACTTTCCCGGGAGGTTCTAAACCGGATTTTCCGCTCCGCCCATACGCTGAAGGGGGTGTCGGGCATGTATGGGTTCGATCGCATGAGCCGGCTCGGGCATGTCATGGAGGAAATCTTCGACGCACTGCGCATGGACCGTATCGTCTACTCCGGAGATTTGAAAACCCCCTTGCTCGGCGCGCTTCAGGTGTTCAAGGAGGTCATCAAGCGGAGAAGCGATGAGGACAAGGACTTGGAACCCCGGTTCGCGGATTGGCACGACCGGCTCAGCGCGGCGGTCCATTCGCCGCCTCCCGCCGAGGTGGCCCCCGCTCCCGGCGCGTCGCCGCCGAAGTCTGCGGCGGACGATATTCAGATCGATCCGGAAATTCTCAAGGTCCTGACGGAATACGAGGAGCACGTCCTCAAGAAACACATCAAGGCGAACCGTGCGATCTACAAGGTCCATTGCGCCTTCCCGATTGACGCGTTTGACAAGGGGCTCGAAAAAGTTACGGAGCAGCTCAAGTCGGTGGCGGATGTGATCAGCGTTCTCCCCAGCACCAGCACGGGGGACGAAAACAAACTGGAGTTCGACATCCTTGTGGCTACGGACCGGCTCCAGCACACGCTCCTCAGCGCCATCGATCCCCAGTTCAGGCTCGAAGATTTCATCCTGCCGAGGAAGTCGGAGCCGGCGGCGGTGGCAAAACCCCGGGCCGCGGCCCCGGTCCTTCCCCCCGCGCCCGCTCCGGCGCCGGCGCCGCATCCCGCCGCGCTGGAGGAGCGGGGCGAGACGAAGGTCGAATCCGTCAGCCTGAAGAGCGTGGCCGAAACGGTCCGCGTGGACATTCATCGCCTCGACCAGCTCATGAACATTGTGGGGGAGCTGATCCTGTATAAGACGATGCTCAACCAGGCTTCCACGGAAATTTCCGTCCGGTGGGAGGCGCTGGCCAAGGAGATTGCGGAGAGGTTCAATCTCGGCCCCTCCTCCCATGAAGTTCTCGCCCGCTCGATGGCCAAGGCCCTCCCTCCGACCTTTGTGAAGGCGAACAAGGAACTGGACCGGCGGCTGAAAGAGCTTCAGAACCGCATGATGGAAGTGCGCCTGGTTCCGCTCAAGCAGGTGTTCTCACGCCTGATGCGCGAGATCCGGAAGCTCCGCGACCAACTCAACAAACAGATCGATGTGCGCATGGAGGGCGAGGAAACGGAGTTGGACAAACTGCTGGTGGAGGAGTTGGTGGACCCGCTCATGCACCTCGTGCGAAACGCCGTGGACCACGGCATCCCTTCGCGGGGCACGGTTTCGCTGAAAGCCTCCCAGATCGGAAACCATGTCGTGGTGGAGGTGGCGGACGACGGATCGGGCATTGATCCGGCGAAGGTCTTGAAGGTGGCTTTGGAGCGCAAGATGCCTCGGGGCTTGGAACTCAAGGCGGAGTTGGACCGGCTGGCGGCCGCGGAGACCGCGAAGGGGCAGGCGCAGGAGAGTGTCTGGAGAAACCTGCTGCAAGACAAGAAGAGCGAGATCTTTTCCTTCCTCTTCGAGCCGGGATTCAGCACCAAGACGGAGGTTTCGACCCTCTCCGGGCGTGGAGTGGGTCTGGATGTGGTCAAGCGGAACATCTCACGCCATTCGGGCATCATCGAGGTCAAGAGCGAGGTGGGACAGGGGTCCACCTTCACCATCACCCTTCCCATCACGCTGGCGATCATCCAGGTGCTTCTGGTGCAGGTCGAGAATCACCAATTTGCGATTTCCCTTTCGTCCGTCCTGGAGACCCGCGAGCTTCCCACCGCGGACATCCGCACGATCGAGCGCAAAGAGGTGATGCAACTGCGGGAGAGGACGCTGCCGCTGGTTCGTGTGCGCTCCTTCCTGGGATTGAACGGGACCGTTCCTGAAAAACAGTTTGTCGTGGTGGTCGGATACGGCGAGAAGGTCATGGGCCTGATTGTGGATGAGCTTCATGGCCAGCAGGACGTGGTCATCAAGTCCCTGGGCCGGCTCCTCCGCGGGATACGCGGCTTTGCCGGCGCCGCCGACCTCGGGTCGAAAACGATTCTCGTTTTGGACGTGGGCCACATCATCTCGACCAGCTACAGGATGTAGGGTTGGAGCGCATGACGGATCGGCCGATCTCAAGCGCGATGGTTCCCGGCGCGTCGAAGGGGGGGGAAGACGAAGCTCCGCCTCGCGCGATCTTCACGTTCTGGCTCGGCGATGAAGAGTACGGAATCGAGCTGGCCGCCGTGAAGGAGATTGTGAAGCACAAGGATCTCACGGTGACGCGCGTGCCGACGGCCCCGCCCTTCATCCCCGGAATTCTCAGTCTCCGCGGTGAAGTGATCCCGATGCTGGATCTCAAGATGCGGCTGGGGCTGGGCGCGGAGGCCGGAGCCGAATCGGGGACCGGCGGCCGCATCGTCATCTGCGAGCACCGGGGAAGTTCGTTCGGTGTCATCGTGGACCGCGTGGGCGGGGTGGTCCACGTGCCGGAGAGCCGCCTGGAGAAGGCCCCGGCACACATTGGCGCGGCGGAAGCCGAGTTCATCGAGCGATTGGGGAAGTACGATGCCCACGAGCGAAGGCGGGCGGGAGAGTTTGTCCCCGGTGAGTTCAGCCAGGAGGAGGCAGGCGAACAAGGCGAGTTGGAGGAAATGAAGATCGTGGCGATTCTTCACGTTCCCAAGATCGTGGATTTCGGGCTGGAGGAGGAGGGGGAGATTGACGAAGCCGGTGGATGAGGAGAGCCAATACGCCTTGATCCGGGTCGGCTCCGAGAAGTACGCCATCGACATCATGCGCGTCAAGGAGATCCTCCGTCCGCTGAAGGTCACGGCCGTCAAGCGAACGTTCAAGTTCGTGGAGGGCGTCATTGATCTCCGGGGGGAAGTTATTCCGGTGGTGGATCTGCGCAAACGGTTGGGGGCCGGGGAGGAATCCGACGCGGAAGTCACGGGAGGCGAATTCGAGTCGAGATTTTCTCGCTCGCGGACGAAAGCCGTGCCGGGCGCCGTTCGGAAGAAAGAGCGAATCGTGGTGGTGGGATGGGATGAAGGGAAGCTGGGGTTGATGGTGGATGAAGCGAGCGAGGTTTTCCGATTGCCCGCCGACCGCATCCAACCGCCGCCCCCTTCGGCGGCGGGTGAAGATCCGCTCTATGCAGGGATCGTTCCCTTTGCGGGGGACTTGATCATGGTGCTGGATCTCGATCACCTTTTTTCGAAACACGAGCGGGGCGAACTGGAAGCCTCGGAGCTGAAGGAATGATCGCCCGTATTCCTCCCCCAGGCAGGATCTGATCCATGGTGCGCCTGATCCGCCAAGGGATGATCTTTTGGAACGCTGTGGCCAGCGTCATGGGAGGTCTGGTCTTCCTGCTGACCTACATCACCGCCGCCGATCTGAACGTCCAGCAGCTCATCGCGGCCGTTGGGGGGGGAGCGGTGCTGCTGTTCCTGGTCACCGGGCCCATCCAGTACGGCTCAAATGAGATTTGGTTCCGTCCGATCTTCCAATTCATTCGGAAACGTGAGCGGCGTGAGACCGTACCGGAAGAGGTGCTGGAAGCGGCCTACTCGGGAGTCCTTCGCTTTCCGATCCGCGCGGCTTTCGTGTCCCTCGCGATGTGGACGATTCCCACGGCGTTTTTCGTCTTCGTGTTTCTCGACCGGTTTGGGGTGAGCCGTCGCCAGCAGGTCTATCTCTGGGCGGCTTTGGCGAACGCCGGTCTGGTCGGACTGGTGTTCCAGTTCTTTCTTTTCAAGCGCGCCCTGGCTCCCGTTGCCGGTGAGTTGGCCCATCTCCTGCGGCAACTCCCATCCGCCATCACCACGCAGCCGCCCATTCTGAGTATCCGGCTGAAGATCTACGTGTCCTTCCTGGCCCTGCTGTCCTTCTCTCTCATCTTCTTGTCCCTTTTGAGCTTCAGCCGATTCGAGAAAGTTCACTCGGAACACATCAAGAGCCTCGCGCTCCAGGAATTGTCCAACATCCGGGGCGTCCTCCTCCCCGTGCACGAATCACCTTCGGATGAGTGGGCCCACGCGGTGCGTTCGGTGCGATTGACCGGCCAGGGTCGGCCCTTTCTGCTGGAGGTGTCTGGGAAACCGATTTCGGGACCTCCGGTTCCGCTACCCGCTCTCCGAGTCGATGAAGCCTGGTCGAAGACCTCCGCCGAGGAGGTGTGGGTGGCCACCCGGCTGCTCTTGCCGCCGGTCGTTCTGGGGATCGTCTATCCCCGGTCGGAGTTTGTAGCGGTCGGGAGAGATTTCGCTTTTGCCACCATCGGGGTGGGGCTGTTTACGCTGGCGTTCGGATTCGTGATCGCCTTCCTGGCTGCGGTGCATGTGTCGGGGCCGGTGAAGGAGCTGGGCCAGGGGCTCTCGCGCGCCGCAAGGGGATATTTCGGGGAGCCGCGCGTGTACCTCGGAGGCGATGAAGTGGACGGGCTCAGCCGGTCGATCCGAAGCATGGTCCGCCGGATGCACGCGCAGCTCAGCCATGTGCGGGAGGGAGCCGTGGGCATGGCGGAATCGGCGCGCCGTACGTTTACCGCCTCGCGCGCGATTCATGCCGAGAGCCGCGGGCAGCTGATCGATGCGGAAGACGCCTCGAAGCTTTCCGGCATGATTGCGTCCAACACCGAGATGATGAATCGTGAGGTGAAGGGACTCCGCAAGGTGGCGGAGGACATTCTGGGGTTCTTCACCTCGCTCGTAGGGGGGATGGATCGCGTGGACCATTCGGGCGCCGACCTGAGGGCTTCGATCCAGGAGTTTTCACCGATGATGGAGAAGGTCATGGGCATCGCCGACCAGATGAGCGGTCAAACCGGTGAGCTGGCCCGGTTTTCGGACGAAACGGCCGCCGCCACCACGCAGGCGCATGCCAGCGCCCGGAACGTCGAGAGGGTTGCTTTGGAAGCGTCCGCTTTGATCCTGAGCGTGCGGGAGGCGGCGGAGCGGGGAGAAGAAGCCATCCGGTCGATTGCCGCCGGAATGGGGCGCATCCAACAGGCCGGCGAGAGCGTGTTGACGCTGATCGAGGAATTGGACGGACTCTTCAGGGAGGTGAAGTGGATCATCCATCTCATCGGGGAAGTCGCCGAGGACGCGGACATCCTGGCTCTCAATGCGGAAATCATCTCCGAGCAGGTGGGAGAGCGAGGGGGGGGATTCTCCATCGTGGCCCAGGAGGTGGGAAACCTGGCCTACAACACACAGTCCTACACCCGGACCGTTACGGGCCATCTCGAGCGTGTCGAGCGCATGGAGAAATCGACGCTGATCAAGGTGGGCGAGATGAACAAGGTGATTCAGGAGGCGATCTTTTACGCGAATGAGCTTTCCAAAACCTTCCAGCTCGTTCTCGAGCATACTCAGCGGAATGCCGGAGTGGCGCAGGAAATCGCCAATGCATGCAGAGAGCAGGCCACGGGGAGCGAGCGCATCACCACCGCCATGGTGCAGATGAACCAGACGGTGGAGCAGATCTCCTCGGACGCCGAACGGATGCGCGCGTGCGTGGAAAGGATCCGGACCATTGCCGGGAGGCTGAACGAAGGGTCGGAGGCCCTCTCCGAACGGTCGCGCCGGCAGAAAGCGGCATCGGAGGAGGCCCGGACCACTCTCTCGCCGCTGCTGGAGCTCGTGGACTCGATTGCGCGCGCTTCGAACGAACAGGGAGCAACCATGGGAGCGTTTCAAGAAAACGTGAATCGCCTCGTGGATGCCGCGTCGCAGAACGCGACCACCACGGATGGCCTCGAGAACGCCTGCGCCCGCATCGAGGGCGGCGCCGAACAGCTCGAGGCGCAGACGGCGCGCATCTACCTGGAGAAAGCATGATGTCCCTGAGTGAACGGTTCTTGTCCTGGAGGGTCTCGCGCCGGCTGATGGTGGGAGGCCTGGTCACGTCGTTCGCCTCGGTCCTCCTGGTGGGAATCTACTTCTACAACTTGTTCCGCAACGTGGTCCAGCAGGAATCCTATCTGGTCCTGGGTGTCCTGTCCGGATTCCCGCTGTTTGTCCTGCTTTACCTGCGGATGCTCCGGCCCCACGTGAGGAAGGTCACCCGGGCGGCGGCGGAGGCGCGAAAAGGGGCGATGGCCGACCCGGAGACGCTGCAGGCCGGCCGCGATGAACTCCTCCGCCTCCCGTTCCGTGCATTTGCAGCGGGGCTGTCCTGCTGGACGCTGGGCGGCGTGATCGTGTCGATCTTCTGCTATGTCGTGGTCGGCCTGACCGTTGCCCAGACGGTCAAGGCCGGAACGGCATGCGTTTTCGGCGGCGCCATCGGCTCGCTGACCGGACTCTTTGTGGTGAAATTCCTGCTGTCACCGGAGTACCAGGTCTTGGCGGCCGCGGACGGGGGAGGCGAACCGTCTCTGGTGGTATCCCTTCGGAGCAAACTTCTCCTGACCTTCATTCTCATCCTCACGTTCACGATCGTCTTCACCATTATCCACCATCACACCAAGTCCGAGGACGTTCTGAAGCGCGAGATCGCGCGGTTCGCGGTCTCCGAATTGACCCGCCGATCGAAACTGATCGGATACACGGCCGAGGACCTGGCGAAGTGGTCGGTCCGGGCAGGGGCCGGGCTCCGGCGGGAATGGTTTGTCGTGACGGGAGGAGGAACGTGGGTGGCCGGTTCGGACGGCGCAAAATCGGATGTCCTGGGACTTTGGGAAACGAGGTCGAGAACCATCATGGGCGAGTGGATCGGCCGGGCCGTGGGTCGCTCCCGTCCGCCGACCGACGTCCAGATGTCCATCGAACTGACCCAGGGGGACTTGGCCACCTACATTCCCGTGCCGGGCCATGACCTCCTGTTCGGCGTGGTCATACGGGACAACGAGCTGACGCCCGCGGTGCATCCCCTGCTCATGAACTACGTCTGGATCCTTCTCTTCTGCATTCTTGTTTCGATCCTCATCACCGTCCTCACCTACCAGGATATCGTCCACCCGATCCGGCGCGTGCGAAGCTTCGCGGCAACCGTGGCGGCGGGCGATTTTTCCGGCCAGCCTGAAACGATCTCGGAGGACGAAACGGGAATCCTGGTCGTGGCGATGGCGCGGTTCACGGGAGCCTTGGAGCAACTGGATCGGGGATTGCGGCAGGTTGCCGGTGAGGTTGATTCTCTCTCCGGTCAGGCGGAACGCCTGTCGCGGGAGATGGATCAACGAAGCGAGCAGCAGTCGGAGTGGATCGAGAACTCGGAGCAGATGGGCGCCACCGGCCTCCACCAAATCGAGGATCTGTTGAAAGCTTCGGCGGATCTCCAGGATCGGATCGTGCGGTCGATGGGGCGGATCGGAGGGATCGGCGCCGGTCTGGATGAGATGCGGAAACAAGGGGAGGAGTTCCGCGGCGGTTTCCGCGAGCTGGAACAACTGGCCGAATCGCTCGAGAAACATGGCAAGAATATCGGGCAGGCCCTGGAATGGGTGGGATCGCAGGGCGACGAAACCGCGGCGGCTGCGAATGAGATTGAAATCTCCGTCAGAAGCATCCGGGAGAACGCCGGGGAAACCGAGAAGCTGATCCTGGCCATCGAGAAGGCGGGGAAGAGGGGGACCGATATCTTCGGGGCCCTTCAGAAGCTGATGGAGGCGGCGGGAGGATTGTCACGCGAGGCGACGGAAGAACTCCGCATGCTTACGGTGGAAGGCGACAAGATCAACCGGATGATCCAGGGTATCGAGGATGTGGCCGAGAACACCAACCTCCTGTCCCTGAACGCGGCGATCATTGCGGCCCACTCGGGCGAGTTCGAGCGGGAGTTCGCCGTGGTGGTGGAGGAGATCAAGGCCCTGGCCCAGCGGTCCACCGGCTACGCCGAGGAGATCAAGGGCATCGTCAAGAACATTTCCCTGAAAACCCAACGGAGTTACGAGGCATCTCAGGAGGGCCACCATGTCATTGACGAAGGGATTCAAGCCGCATTGCGGGCGCAGGCCGGATTCCGTGATATTCTGGCGCAGAATGAGCAGAGCCGATTCGTCATCAAGCGCATCCTCGACGCCAGCCAAGAGCAGCAATCTTCAGCCCAGAGGGTCAACGAGTACATGGTGAAGTTGAATACCGGTTTTGAGGTGATCACCGAAGGGGCTCGTGGACAGGCGGACGTCATGTTGGGGCTGGGAGAGGGTGTGGAGAGGATGAAGTTCGTTGAGGCCTCCGTGGCCAGGGAGCTGGGGGGCCAGAAGGGCGCCGTGCAGAAGGCGGCTCTGATGGCGCCGTCGATGACCCGCGTGGTGGAGGCCCTCCGCCATTTCGGATGTTCGCAGGTGCCCAGCCTCGAAGAGATCCGCGACCGGATGGGTAAATTGAGAGAAAAGTGCCGGGCGAACGAGGCGCAGGCCGAGATTCTTGGCCAGGGCATTCGGGAATTCCGAAGCCGCTCGATGGATCTGTTGAAACCGGCGGCAGGTGACGGTAAAGGAAGTGGGTCATGAAACAACGAGGCGGGATCCGCGCAAAAGTGTTCACCGCCCTTGGGGTGCTGTGGATCATCACTCTGGCGAGTCTCCTCGCCAGCCTCAAGTACTTCGAAAGCATCTACGAGCGCGTCCTCGTGGAAAAAGCGAACATTGTGGGCTTGAACCTCCGGAGCGATATCAATGAAATGCTCTCCCTGGGCCTCTCCATCGGGGAGCTCGAAGGGCTTCAGAAAGACGTGGGTGATCTCGTGTTCAAAGGCTTGGGCCATGGCAAAGGGACGACGGTCCTGCGAACGAACCTCGCCTATGTTTTCATCACCGATCCTACCGCAAAGGTCCTTTACCACAGCCATGTCTCCGAAATCGGCAAGACGTTTACAGATCCCTTCACACTCCGCACGATTTCGGCACGGGAAAGCCTGACCGGCCACTCCATGTTCCAGGGGCACGAGGTCCTGGACATTTCCATCCCGATTGTGAGCGATCAGGTGGGCGAGGGCATTCTGGGGGTCGTTCGACTGGGCATTCCAGAGGATGAAATCAACAAACAGACGCGTCCGCTGTGGATGATTACGATCGCCCTCCTGGCCACCGTCGGCCTTGCGGCCTTTTTCCTGATGTGGTTTCTTTCACGCTCGTTGATCATGCCGCTCACGCATCTGATTCGGAACGTCCTGAACGTGGCGGAAGGGGATTTGTCTGAGGAGATCACGATCCAGACGCGGGACGAACTCGGCCACCTGTCCACCAGCTTCAACAGCATGGTCCAGCGGCTCAATTTCATGTTTCAGCAGATCAAGGGAGCGGCGAAGAAGGTGTACGATGCCTCCGATACGATCACAAACTACTCCCGGCAGGTGAACGAGGGTTCGCAGCTTCAGAAGGAATCGGTCGTGGAAACGTCCACCCATATCGATTTCATGAAAAAGAGCGTTACCGATGTGGTGGACAAGGTGAACAGCCTGAGCGACAGCCTCACGCGAACGTCGTCCGTTCTGCTGGAGATGCAGGCGGGGGTGGAGGAAATCGGCGATTCCGCGGATCACCTCCTGGGATACGTCGAGGAGACGTCGTCCTCCGTGGTGCAAATGTCGGCGGCCACCAAGCAGATATACGAGAGCTCGTCTCAACTCTCCAGGATGGCGGAGGACACGGCCTCCTCCATGCAGGAAATGGCGGTGTCGATCCGCGAAGTGCAGCAGCAGGCCACGGAGACCAGCGAGATGGCGGACCAGATGGCGGAACGCGCGAACCTGGGGCGCGAGCAGGTGCAGTCGTCGATACGTGGAATCAAGCAGATTGAAACCGCGTCTCAAGAGGCCAGCCACGTGATGGTGACACTCCGGGAGCGAACGGAGGAGATCGGGAAGGTGGTGAAGGTCATTTCCGACGTGGCGGAGCGGACGAACCTTCTGGCCCTCAACGCGGCGATCATTTCGGCCCAAGCCGGCGAATATGGACGGGAGTTTCGTGTGGTTGCCGATGAGATCAAGGCGCTGGCCGATTTGACCTCCCAGAAGACCAAGGAGATCAGCGGGATCATCACCACCGTGCAGGACGAGAGTGAGAGGGCGAAGAACTCTGTGGGCGCCATCGTGAGTTATGTGAATGAGGGTGTGAGGCGGGCGCAGATGTCCGGGGAGGCGCTCGAGCGGCTCCTCGAAAGCATCAAGAAGACGCGTGAGCGGATGATGTTCATTGTGAATGCGACCAAGGAGCAGAGCCTGTCCAGCCGGAAGGTGAACGAGGCCGCGAACGAGACTTACAGCATGACCCAGGCCATCGTGACCTCCACCAAGGAGCACGTGGCCACCGGCGAGCACATCAAGAAAGCCACGGAGGAGATGCGGGAGAAGATGATGCAGGTGCGCGAGTCGATCCAGGGGCACATCAAGTCGGCGGGCCTGATCATGGAAACCTTCAGCGCCGTGAAGACCCTGTTCGACGAAATCACCCGGGCTGTCCGTGAGCAAGTAACGGGGGGTGAGCGGATCACACGGGAGATCAGCAAGATTCAGGCGATCAGCGCGCGCCACGGCGAAACCGTGGACAAGCTCCAGAACCTGGTGAACGTGTTGATGGAGCAGGCCAGGCTGCTCGAAGAAGGAGTCGGCCGTTTCAAGACGAGATAGGCGCGGGGAGCGGGGTTCGAAAAAGGGGGCATGCAAAATGAATGATGACAAACCGCAGATTGCTCAGAAAGCGCCGTGCGTCGTGACGCTCGAGCCGGGAAAGAAATATTGGTGGTGCCGTTGCGGTCGATCTCAGAAACAACCCTTTTGCGATGGATCGCACAAAGCCACGAGCTTCAAACCGGTGCCCTTCGAGGTTTCGGAGAACAAGACCTACTACCTTTGTGGGTGCAAACACACCGGGACCCAGCCCTATTGCAACGGATCGCACAAGACGCTTGCCTGACCGGTGTGCCGGCAGGAGAGCCATTTTGATTTCCGTCCCCGTCCCCGGTATCCTTCCTCCCTGGCTGATAGCTGACTGCTGAATGCTCCCAGGCTCAATTCACTCCAGCGTAGCTCAACCGGCAGAGCGGCCGGCTGTTAACCGGCGGGTTGTAGGTTCGAGTCCTACCGCTGGAGCGATCTTCTCGCTCTCGCGCGGCCTATGGAAGGTTCTGAACTTGCACAGGGGTGTGGCGATCCACGGTGGTGCCGTCGCCGAGTTGGCCGTAGAAATTGTAACCCCAGCATTTCACCGTGCCGTCGGAAAGAAGGGAACAGGTGTGTTCGTAGCCATTTGCGACGGTGACACCGCCCGACAGGCCGCTCACGGCCACGGGGGTCGTCCTATCCGCCGTCGTCCCGTCGCCGAGTTGGCCGTAGAAATTGCGCCCCCAGCATTTCATCGTGCCATCGGAAAGAAGGGAACACGTGTATTCGCGGCCCGCCGCTACGGCGACACCGCCCGACAAGCCGCTCACGGCCACGGGGGTCGTCTTGTTCACCAGCAGCGTCCCGTCCCCAAGCTGACCATATTGATTATTCCCCCAGCATTTGACCGTGCCATCGGATAGAAGGGAACAGGTGTGATCATAGCCCACCACGATGGCCACACCGCCGAACAGTGAAGACACGGCGATGGGCGTTAGGCGATTAGCGGTCGTCCCGTCCCCAAGTTGACCGCTACTGTTGAGCCCCCAGCATTTGACCGTGCCATCGGATAGAAGGGAACAGGTGTGCCAGTAGCCCACCGCGAGGGCCACGCCGCCGGACAATGAAGACACGGTGATGGGCGTTAGGCGATCGGCGGTCGTCCCGTCCCCGAGCTGACCGGAGGGGTTCCACCCCCAACATTTCACCGTGCCATCGGAAAGCAGGGAACAAGTGTGATAGTAGCCCCCCGCGACGGCCACGGCACCCGACAGGCCGATCACGGCCGCGGGGGTCGTCTTATTCACCGTCGTCCCGTCCCCGAGCTGGCCGTAGAAATTGTATCCCCAGCAATCCACCGTGCCGTTGGAAAGAAGGGAACAGGTTTGATTTCCGCCCCCCGCAACGGCCACGCTGCCCGACAGGCTGCTGACGGCCACGGGGGTCGTCTTATTCGCCGTTGTACCATCCCCAAGCTGCCCAGACTGATTGTTCCCCCAGCATTTGACGGTGCCGTTGGAAAGAAGGGAACAGGTGTGATAGCCGAAATGGTTCGTTAGACCTTCGCGCCACGGGCGGGCGGGGGCGCCGGAGGCGGAACCTTCGTGGTGGAGGCGGGGGAGCTTGACGCCGAGGGGACCGGTGAGACTCGTGACGGCCGTGGGTGTTGTCTTGTACGTCGTTGTTCCGTCTCCGAGTTGGCCGTACCCATTGTTGCCCCAGCATTTCAGGGTACCGTCTGAGAGGAGAGAACAAGAGTGCTGGTAGCCCCCCGCGACGGAAACGGCATTCGACAAGCTGGAAACGGCGATGGGCGTTAGGCGTTGGGTGGTCGTCCCGTCCCCAAGCCCGCCGAAGCCGTTGCTCCCCCAGCATTTCACCGATCCGTCCGAGAGAAGAACACAGGTGTGATAGAGCCCCCCCGCGATGGCCACGGCATTCGACAAGGTGGAAACGGCGATGGGCGATAGGCGATCGACGGAGGTGCCATCCCCAAGTTGGCCGAAACCGTTGTACCCCCAGCATTTCACCGACCCGTCTGAGAGAAGAGAACAGGTGTGATATTCGCCTGCCGCGACGGCCACAGCTCCAGAGAGTGCGCTCACCGCCACGGGCGTTGACTTTTTCGCCGTCGTCCCGTCCCCAAGCCCGCCGTAGATATTGTTTCCCCAGCATTTCACCGTGCCGTCCGAGAGAAGGGAACAGCTGTGATAGGAGCCCCCCGCGATGGCCACGGTGTTCGAGAGATAGGAGCCCCCCGCGATGGCCACGGTGTTCGAGAGAGAACTCACGGCCACGGGGGTCGTCTTGTCCACCGTCGTCCCGTCCCCCAGTTGACCAAACATGTTGGATCCCCAGCATTCGGCCGTGCCATCCGAGAGAAGGGAACAAGTGTGAAAGTAGCCCTCTGAGAGGGCCACCGCACCCGAAAGGGAAGAGACGGCAACAGGCGCTAGGCGGTTGACGTTGGTTCCGTCCCCAAGTTGGCCGGAGTTATTGTGCCCCCAACATCTTACCGTTCCGTCCGAGAGAAGGGCACAGGTGTGTCTGCCCAGATGATTCGTCACGGCTTGGATGACACCAGCCACTGGGGGTGAAGAAGTCGTGGCTGTTTTTTCGACGGTGTTGGTATCGGTGTTGCCCGCCTCATCCTCCGCACGGGCGACGAAGTAGTAGGCGGTGGTGGCGTTGAGCGCGGTGACGCTGTAGGAGGTGGCGCTGGCGGAGGTCGTGTAGGTGACCGTGAAGCTCGTCTGGCAGGTCCCCGCCGTTGTGCTTTGGCAAATTTTGTAGATCAAGGAAGACGCGGGACTCACGGCGTCGGACGCGGCAGACCAGGAAAGGTCGATCTGGGAGGAGGAGACGGCGGTGGCTGAAGCAAGGCCGGCAAACGTCGGCGCGGTGTTGTCGAACGTAAAAGAAGCATTGGCGGTCGGACTTTGGGCGTTGGCGGCGTTATCGGTCGCCTTCGACTGAACCGTATACGCCGATCCACTCGCCCACGCCGGCAAGCCGCTCGACTTGCTCCAAGAAGTCGTGCCGGTTGCCGCGAGCCACGCGACGCCCGCGCCCCAGGCGCTGCCGTCCCAGTACTGGCTGTCCGAATTTCTCTGAATCGTAATCTCCACGGTCTGAACTCCGCTTCCCGTATCGCTTGCCGATCCGGTAACGGAGGAGAGTGCAGACAGTTTGGCGCCGTTGGCGGGCGCCGTAATCGATGATGTCGGCAAGCTGTAATCAACCATCACGCTGTTGGAGGCCGCCCACGCAGAAGCGTTTCCCGCATTGTCCAGCGCCCGGACGCAGTTGAAATACGAGGCGCCAAGCGCCAGGCTCAAGGCGCCGGTCGATTTGGAAGTGACGTTGCCCAGGTTGGCGGTCGCCAGCGTATCGCCCGCGCATGAGCCGGCCGTGCTGATGTTGTAGTCGTAGGACGCTATCCCGTTGGCGTCGGAAAAGCCGCTCCAGTTCGCGGCCATCGTGGTGTTCGAGATTTGATAGGCCACGTCCGCACCTGTCCCGTCGTTCACCGCGCCACCCGTCGGAAGGGTGGTGTCCAGTGTGATGGTCGCGCTTACCGAGGGGCCTGTGTTGACGTTGCCGCCTGCATCCTTCACCCACGCGTAGACCGTGTGCGACCCTTCGACGGCGCTCAGCGTGAACGTGGTGGGCTCCGTTCCCGCGAAACACGCATGGGCCGCGGCCGGAGCGGTCGACTGCGTCTCAGATAGACACCACCCGACGGCCTGGGCGTCATTCCCGATCGTTGCGTTGACCGGATTGTTGTTCGTGTAGCCCGCCGAAGCCGGGGTCGGGTCGGAGATCGACAGAGTCGGATTGGGCGGCGGCGTCTTGTCGTTGATCTTGATCGTAACGGAACTCGTGTTCCCGGCTTGGTCCGTCTGTGTGACGTAAATCTGGTCCGAGGCGTCGCCTTGGTTGTCGCCGATGGCGTAGGCGGCGAAGCTGCCATCGCCCAGTGCTGAGGACTGACCGATGAGTACCGTGAGAAGACCGTCGGAGTAGACCTTGACGGTCGCGGAGCCTTCCACGGCGCCCACGGCGCCGCTGAGAGTGTCGTTCGTCCCGGACGGATTGGCCGTGACGGCGAGATTGGCTCCCACAGGGGTGGTCGGAGCGATGGTGTCCAGTGTGATGGAGGCGCTGATGGCCGGGCCCGGGTTCACATTTCCCGCCGCGTCGCGCACCCAGGCATAAACCGTGTGAGGCCCTTCGACGGCGCTCAGGGTGAACGTGGTGGGTTCCGTCCCCGCAAGGCAGCCGGCCGACTCGGCCGGCTGGGCGGACTGGCTCTCGGACAGGCACCAATGGGAGACGCCTGCGTCGTTTCCGACCGTCGCATTCACGGGATTGTTGTTCGTGTACCCCGAAGTGGTCGGCGAAGGATCGGCGAGGCTGAGCGTCGGATTGGGCGGCGCGGCCGTATCGAGAGCGATGGAAGCTGATACGGCGGGACCGCCGTTGATGTTGCCCGCCGCGTCCTTGATCCAAGCGTAGACGGTGTGCGATGTGTCGCCGGCGCTCAGGGTGAAGGTGGTTGGCTTCGGCGAGACGAAGCAGGCGTCGGCCTCAACCGGAGCGGTGGTCTGAGTTTCGGAGAGGCACCACTTTGAGGCTCCTGTGTCGCTCGTTATGGACGTGTTGACCAGTGTCGAATTGGTTGATGCCCCGCTTCCGGACGTGGCGTCCGACAACGCCAAGGCTGGGTTGGGCGGCGCGGTGGTATCCAGCGTGATGCTTGCGCTGACGGCCGGACCCGCATTGATGTTTCCGGCTGCATCCTTGATCCACACATATGCTGTCTTGCCCCCATCTCCCGCGATCAGCGTCAATGTGGTCGGTTCAGGCGAAACGAAGCACGACGACAGTTCACCGGGGGAGGCGGACTGCGTTTCGGACAGGCACCACGTCGATGCTCCGGTATCTCCCGTGATGGAGACGTTGACGGTCGCGGCGTTCGTGGCTGTGGCGCTGCCGGAAGTTTGATCGGACAGGCCGAGTGTTGGATTCGGAGGTGCTGCTGTGTCCAGCGTGATGCTTGCGCTGACGGCCGGACCCGCATTGATATTCCCGGCAACATCCTTGATCCAGATATAGACTGTGTGCGATCCGTCGCCGGCGCTCAGGGTGAACGTTGTGGGCCTGGGAGAAGTGAAACAGGATGACAACTCGGCTGGCGATGCGGATTGGGTTTCCGACAGGCACCAGAAGGCGGCTTCCGCATCCCCACCGATGGAGGCGTTGACGGATGTCGAGTTGGTCGTCCCGGTGCTGGACGAGGTTTGATCCGCGACCGATATTGTCGGATTGGGGGGGGCCACGGAATCCAGCGTGATGGAAGCGGAAACCGCCGGTCCGGGGTTCACGTTCCCCGCGGAGTTCTTGGTCCAGACGTAAAGGCTGTGTGAGCCTTCGACCGCGGTCAGGACAAACGTTGAGGGTTCCGGACTCGTGAAGCACGGATCGGAGGACGCGGGCTGCGAGGACTGCGTTTCTGAGAGGCACCAGGCCGTGGCATCGGCATCATTGCCGATGGTGGCGTTGACCGTTGTCGAGTTGGTGTAGCCCGTGCTGCCGCTTGTCTGGTCCGCCGGCGTGAGCGTCGGATTGGTCGACCCCGATGTGTTGTTTGTCTTGCTGATGGAGGCCGATGCGTTGCCTGCGGCATCGGTGGCGGTGATGTAGACGGTCGTGTAGAGGTTATCGCCAATGGTCAGAGCACCGAACGAACCGTTTGCCCCCGCCGCGACCGAAACAACCAGGTTGGTCAACCCCGAATCGCTGTAGATCTTCACGGTTGCAGAGACCTCCACGGCGCCGAGCGACCCTTGAACGCTGTCCGGGGTTCCCGGAGGATTCTGATTCACGGTGATATTGCCCGATACCGGTGCGGCGGGCGCCGTGGTGTCGACCATCCACACGTAGGAAGCGGGAGTGGCGTCGACGTTGTTCGCCTGATCCTTGGCGCGGACGTTGATCGTGTGGGCTCCCGAAGAGAGCGGTCCGGCGATCAAGTGAGGCGAAGTGCACGAGGCGAAGGCGGCGGCATCCAGGGAGCACTCGAAAGTCGCGCTTGCATCGTTGCTGGTGAAGGACGCGGACAAGCTCGTGGAATTGGTCGGCGTCACGGAGGGCGCGGTCGATGCGAGGGTGGTGTCCGGCGGCCCTGTATCGAGGACGATGGTATCGCTGACCTGGCTGCTTAAGTTGCCGGCCGCGTCTCTGAACCTGGCATAGACCGTTTTCGTGCCGTCGCCGGCCGTGAGCGTCCATGGAAAAGACGTGGCGTACGGTTGGTAGGCGCCGTAGGTGAGATTGTCATTGGAGAAAGCCATTTCCGTGGCTCCCGTGGCCGAAAGGGTCAGCGTAACGGCGGTCGTCGAAGTGAAGGTGGCTCCGGCGCTGATGATGACCGAGGTCCCCGTGGGGGCGGCGATGTCATTCGCGACGGTCGTGACCGACGAGACATTCCCTGCCGCGTCAGTCGCCGTGACGTACAGGGTTGGCGCCGCATTATCTCCTACGCTGATCGATGCAAACGATCCGTTTGCCGTGGCGTCTGTGGAAGCGAGCAGATTGGTCAGCAAGCCATCGGCATACACCTTGACTTGGGCGCCACCCTCCACGGCGCCGGCGGTGCCGGAGAGAGTGTCCTGGCTCCCAGGGGGGTTCGTGTTCAGCGTGAGGAGTGAGACGTTGGGCGCGAGGGGAGAAATGGTGTCTACGGTCCAGGTGTACGACGCCGCGGACGAAACATTCCCGGCGGAGTCTGTCGCTTGCACCTGAAAGGTATGGCTACCCTGGGCGAGCGGCAACAGCGCGAGGGGTGAGGCGCAGGACGAATAGGCCGCGGAGTCGAGAGTGCATTGAAATGCGGCGGCGGCATCGGTCGAATTGAACGTGAATGACGCTGATGCCTGATTGACGATAGCAGACGGCTTGGCGCCGATCACCACCGTGGGCGGGGTCAGGTCGATGCTCCAGGCGCGGGTGGCGGGAGAACCGTCCACGTTGCCTGCGGGGTCGACCGCCCGGACATCGAACGTGTGGCTTCCGCCCGTAAGGGCTGAGAGGGTGAGGGGTGAAGCGCAGGAGGCAAAGGCGGCGGAGTCGATGGAGCACTGAAACGCGCAGTCTGTCTCGTTGCACGTGAACGTGAACGTGGCGGAAGTCTGATTGCTGATGGCAGGTAGCTGACTGCCGACACCTGTTTCCGGTGCCAGGGTGTCCACGGTCCACGTAAGTGCGGCAGGCGTAGCGTCCTTGTTCCCCGATTTGTCCACGGCGTAGACGGTGAACGTGTGGGCTCCTTCCGCGACAGGTGACAAGGTTGCAGGTGACACGCAAGAGGTGGGGGTGCCGATGTCGAGTTGGCAGAAGAAGGAACAGGGGCCAGGGGGAAGGGTCCCGGGGTCAGAACAGGAGAAGGCAATCGTGGCGGATGTCTCGTTGCTGGGTGTTGACGGTTGAGTGCTGATGACAGTTTCTGGAGCCATGGTATCGCGTTCAACCTTCACGACGATGCCGGCCAGGGCGCTCGCTTTCTTAGGGTCCTCCGAGACCACGCTGATGCTGCACGTCCCCTCGGACGATGGAGCCTTCCACGCGACCAAGGGGCCGCCGTCCGATGGGCTTGGATCATTCTTTCCAGGCTGAGGCTTCGGCTTCGAGAAGTCGCCGCAACCTGCGGCCCACGTGTAGCTGAGGCGATCTCCCTCCGGATCAGAAGCGCTTACCGAGATGGTGATCTCCTCCCCTGCGAGGACGACGGACTTCGAAGGTTCCACCCTGGTGATGACCGGTGGCTCATTCACTTGGATCGATCTGTTCACGATCATGCAGCTTCCGCCGCATTGTTCCGCGCCGGTGGTCTCGATTTCCTGTTCTTCTTCCGTCTCACTTCCGCCACCGTTCCTGCCGGAGGCCGAGTGCTTGAACTTGAGCCGGACCTTCTGCTGGGCGGGCGCCTCCAAGCAGTAGGCCCCATCCGCGGACGTCATCACCATCCGGGATCCGGCGCGGACCGAAACACCGGCCAGGGGCCTGGCCTTCTGGTCCGTCACCGTCCCGCTTACGCAACTGGGGCCGAGGACCAGATCGATGTCCGCATGCGCGCATTTCTTTTCTCCGCCTCCGCAATAACCACCTCCCACGATCTGGATCGGCAATCTCTTGTTGTGCGTTCGCCCCTGCCCACGGTCGTAGTAGTTGAAGACCAGATCGGTCTGAGACGGATTGGATTCAAGGCAGTAGTTCCCGCCGGTATCGGTCTGAACGACGGCGCCGCCCGCGGCGAGTGTCGCGCCGGAAACGGGAGTTCCATTTTCGTCTCTCACCTTTCCCCGAGCACAGCCCAGTGCCGGCTCCAGTCGGATCGTTCCCAAATCAACAGGCAGCACGTCCTCGCATCGGTTCGCCGGGCTGATCCCTGGCACATGCACGGTCAAGTTGGCCCGGCCGAACTTGACGCCGCGTGGGTGAGCAACGGTCAACATCAAGTCCTCGGCCCGGGCCGATTCCAACCTGAACCTGCCCTGGGCATCTGTTGGGGTGAGGGTTCCTCTCAAGACAACGGTTGCGAATTGGACGGGAAGGTTCTCGGAGTCCACAACGCTGCCCATCACCGTCCGCGTGTCGGGGCTTATCTCAAGGTCTCCGAGATCCTCACAATTCGACACAAGTTTTGCACACGTCCCTTCCGTCCCCGGTATGACGACCGTTTGCGTTCTGAAGGTGTTGTCAAACGAGAAAGTGGACCATCCCCACGTTCCCCCTCTTCCCACCTGGAGTTCAATCGTGCTGCCCTTGAGAGCGT